>JALNWB010000005.1 GCA_023231105.1 Ignavibacteriaceae bacterium
AAAAAGCGCACGAGACAATTGTTGCTGGGTTAAATAACCGAGAAAATAAGTTTGGTCTTTAATCGGATCGGGGGAACGTTTTAAATAGTACTTTTCGTTCTCGTAAGAAATATTTGCGTAGTGTCCGGAAGCGACTTTTTCAAAGCTTGCATCAATTTTGTCGTAAAACTCGCCGAACTTTATCAACCGGTTGCAGAACATATCTGGATTCGGCGTACGTCCTTCTTTTATTTCGCTTATGGTGTAGGAAACAACTTTCTCCCAATATTCATTTTGAAGTGAGAGAACTTCAAGCGGAACATTTGTCTGTTCGCAGACTTTACGCACAAATTCCAAATCTTCTTCCCAGGGGCAATCGCCAAGGAAAGAGAACTCATCCTGGAGCCAAATTTTTAGATAGAAAGCGGTAACGTCGTGTCCGTCGTTTTTTAACAACTGAAGCGCAACGGAACTATCAACACCGCCGGAAACTAAAACTGCTATTTTCATAAATTCATTTTTTGTTATGGTAAATTTAAGAAGAAAATTATTAGAGAGCTTTATTTCCATTAGTAAATGGTAAACATTATTTAGAGATAAAATTATTGAATGAAGAATTGCGATAGCTATGCGGGGAAAAAAGCGCCCAAGGAAAAATTACCTTGCATATAATTTTACATCACTTTATGTTTATAACTGAAAAGATGATAAATACGAAAACCGTATGAATTATGTGCGGGTTATGATGCAACCCATCTTTTTTAGCTAATAGTAAGTTTGGGAATATTTAATGAAAGGGAACATGCTTATAAATATTGAGTACCATCATTCAACAACAATATGGTATAACAAATGAAAAATCTAATGGCTCTTTTGTTTCTAGTTCCTTGCGGTATTTTATTTGCACAAGAAGAAAATGATTCCAATTTCTTTTCAAGTTTTGAATGGGGTGCTTATGGCGGTATTAATTCTAAAACTTTTTCGGAAACCGGAGGGACGTTTCTTACGGAGGTTAAAACAAATCTCAGTTCAAATCTCAACTTAAAATTTTCTTTAGGGTATTACCGCTCCATTAAGACAGAAAATTATACAGTAAAAACATATTCAAAATTTAGTAATGATACGACAGTACACTTTTATGCAGGCGAATATGATGTAACCAAAACAAATTATGATGTCTTTCCCATTTCCATCGGTTTGCAATATCTGATTAAAAATCCTCTCCTTTCTCCCTATATCTTGTTTGATTTCAACTATAACATTATTTCTGCCAGCTATGATCAATCTGGGGGAAATATTTGGACTTATAGTTCATTTGATCAAATACCCGATGAATATAAAACAAAACCTAATTTTGTACATTCCGATCATTCCTATGGCGTAAACTTAGGGATTGGAACGCTCTACCACATTGCCCCAAAACTTAACTTAGATTTTAGGTATTTCTATAAAATTGATAATAAAACAATTAATACACATCAAGTAATCGTTGGGATTTCTATTTAATCAATTTGAAAAGGGTAAAAACTTTATGTTAAAGCAAAAATGTATTCTCTTGTTGTTTGTAATAACTTTTCCGTTTTCTACAATTTATTCGCAAAAGCATTTTAATCAATATCGCTTCAAGAATTTTTCAACTCCCGGTATTAGGCAAAACGCTTCGCAAGTAAATGAAATTAATTTGGTAAACTCTTTTATCAATTCTCAGAATCACACAAAGCAAAAGATAACCGGGGAAACAAAAAAAATAGACAGCATTATAGTTAACTCAATTTCCGGTTCAAAATGTAAACTTACATTCGTTTATGATGAAACCGGACGAATTGTTTCTTACAAAACAGCAAGTTATATGAAAAATGGCTCATACTTTTATTACAAGATAGACTCTAATACATACGATTCTCTAGGCAATCTCTTATCCGTGTTAACCACGTCTTGGGATGGTGAAAAATGGGAGTACGATTGGAGGGAAGATTTCACTTATAATTCAGAGGGAAAAATTATCGTACAACTTGATCAATTGTGGAAAGATAATAAATGGGAAAATGCTTATAGGGGAATCACCTCATATAATAACGATGAAAATTTAGTAACATCAACTTCAGAATACTGGGTGGATAGTGTTTGGGTCAGTTCGTATAGATCAACAACTGAATACTTTTCGGATGGTTTAAACATAGCCATTTTATTTCAAGATTGGCAAAATAATACTTGGGAAAACAAGTGGCTTTCAAACTTCAAATATGATGATAAAAATAGGGTGGCTTCTATAGTAGGTGATAACTGGGATGGAAAAGCATGGACTAATTATGTGAGAATGGCGGTTAATTATAATTCAATTGCTCCTGATATTGTCAAATTGGTTGAAGTATGGGACAATGGCAAATGGATAAATAATTGTAGAAATTTTGAAACTTATACTACCGACAATTATTTTACACACGGGGTATTTGAATTTTGGGAATATGGAGGTTGGTATCCTGAAGACGGTCCAATTCATCTTTATAATCCGGATGGTTTTGAGTTACATTACCTTGCGCACGAAATGCTTGTGTATTACGATGGAACGACAGATGTAAAAGATGAGAAGGCAATCAATTTATCAGGGTATGAACTGTCGCAGAACTATCCGAATCCATTTAATCCAAGCACGCAAATAAGTTACCAAATCCCAGCGAACAGCTTTGTAACGCTAAAAGTTTATGATGTCCTAGGCAATGAAGTAGCAGTACTTGTAAACGAGTGGAAAGAAGCGGGAAGTTACAGTGCGCAGTTTACAACAATTGGTAAGCAGTTGGCAAGCGGAATGTATTTCTACACCTTAACCGCAGGTAAGTTTATGGACACAAAGAAGTTCATCCTACTGAAATAAAAACCTCACCCTTTCATCCCTTTCCTTACTAAGGAGAGGGAAAGAGGGAGAGGTCAAGTTCTTCTCTTTAGGGGTAACCTGTTACAATACAACTCGCAAAAAATTCTTATTACCGATAACTGACTCCTAATAACTGTAAACCGGCCACTACTAACTTTTAAACAAATAAATATTAAATTAGTACCATAAAAAAATAAGATACTATGAAAGTAATTGAACATCTTCAAAAAGCAAAAGAACCATTAATCAGTTTTGAAATTATTCCGCCGAAACGCGGAGGCGACATTAAAAGTCTTTTAAATGTTGTTGACGATTTAGCAAAATATAATCCGCCGTTTATTGATATTACCAGCCACGGGGCTGAAATTGTTTATGAAGAAACCGTTCATGGTATTAAGAAGAAAATTATCCGGAAACGTCCGGGAACGCTTGGTATTTGTGCTTTGATCCAGAATAAATACAACATTGAAGCGGTGCCTCATATCCTCTGTAAAAATTTCACGCGTGAAGAGACGGAAGATTTTTTAATCGAATTAAATTATCTTGGCATCGAAAACGTTCTTGCCATCCGCGGCGATGATAATGGATTTGTAAAACCTGTTCCGCACGGCAGAAGCGCTAATGATTATGCGGTTGATCTGGTTTCACAAGTCAAAGCAATGAACAACGGAAAATATTTAGAAGATAATTTACTTGATGCAAAAGCTACTGATTTCTGTATCGGCGTCAGCGGATACCCCGAGAAACATGTTGAATCACCTAACTTAAAACTGGATATCAAGTATGTTAAACAAAAAATTAAAGCAGGAGCTCATTACATAGTTACCCAGATGTTCTATGAGAACAAAGTTTATTTTGATTATGTGAACGCATGTAATGAAGTAGGAATAAAAGCGCCGATAATCCCCGGACTAAAAATTCTTTCTCTAAAATCTCATCTAACAAATATTCCCCGTAATTTTTATATTAACATCCCGGCGGCTTTGGCTGAGGAAGTTATGGCTGCTAAACCCGAACACGTATTGGAAATAGGCGTAAATTGGGCGGCGAAACAAGTGGAAGAGCTTTTCAACCGGAATGTGCCGAGTATCCATTTTTACATTATGCAGAACTCAAAACCGATTAATCTCTTGATGAAAAAATTAAATCTTCATTTAAAAAAGTTGGTTGTAAAAAAATAAAATGCTTGGAATAACTAAACGAATTTCGAAAAAATTAAAATGGGGAATTGCCGGCTGCGGAAAGTTTACCGAGACAGCAATACTCCCAACATTTAATTTAATTCCCAAATCAAAGATCAATGCGATCTTTAGTAACAACGCAAAGCGGGCAAAAACATTAGCCGAAAAATTTCTCATCCCAAAATCATTCAATAATTTCGATGAGTTTCTTCAATCCGATATTGACGTGGTTTATATAGCAAGCGCCAATGCTCATCATTATGAGCAGGTAATAAAAGCGGCGAAAGCAAAAAAACATATCCTTTGCGAAAAACCGCTTTCGGTTACATCTGCCCAAGCAGAAGAAATGGTACGCGTCTGCAAAGAAAACGGAGTTCACTTTGCAGTTGATTTTGTTTACCGTTTCCACCCGCTTGTAGAAAAAACAAAAGCCATAATCGAAGCTTCATTGCTCGGGAAAATTCTTTATATCAACGCCGAGTTTAATATTAATTTAATTCCGCGGGATAACTTCCGCTATAATAAAGCGGCTGCCGGCGGCGGGGCGGTAAGGGATTTAGGAACGCATCTATTAGACTTGATGCGTTATCTCTACGGAGAAATTGTTGAACTTAACGGTGTGAATGAAAGTATTATTTATAAATCCGAAGTTGAAGATTTTGCTGCCGGAATCGTAAAATTTGAACGCGGTGGATTCGGACATTTTCAAGTTGCCTATTGCGCTCCAAAATCTTTTAATAGATTGGAGATTGTTGGAACCAAAGGAGCGGTTAGCATTGATGGACTTATTAGCGCAAGGTACGGTTCTTCAAAATTGAGTATTCTACTGGAAGGAGAAGGGAAAAAAGTATTTAGAAAAAGAGCGAATAAACTTTACCGGTTATTGAAATCAGTTACAAAATCTTTCTTAAAAAATGAAACGCCGCTTGTAACCGGAGAAGACGGATTGGCAAATATGAGATTAATGGAAAAGTTTGAAAATAGATGCAGCAACGCGAAGAGTTAATAAAATATTGCCACAAGGTTTATGAAAAAGATTTTGTTTCTGCTTTCGACGGTAATTTATCTGCAAGAACTCCAAACGGAACCGTTCTGATTACTCGATCCGCCGTGTGCAAAGGTGATGTTACCAATAACGACATCTTAGAAATCACAATGAACGGCGAGATAATAAACGGTACCGGAAAAATTTCTACGGAAAACAAACTTCACTTATTTATTTATCAAAATCGAAATGATGTAAAAGCAATTGTCCACGCTCATCCGGTTTACTCAACTGCATTTGCTTCTACAAGAGATTCTTTAGACCGCCCGATTTTTCCTGAGGTTATTTTAACTCTTGGTCGAATCCCGCTTTGTAAATACGCCACTCCTTCAACCGATGAGTTGCCGGAGAGTTTGAAAAACCACGTTAGTTATGCAAATGTTTTTTTATTGGAAAATCACGGCGCTGTTTCTATCGGTGTAAATTTGAAGCAAGCTTATTTTCGAATGGAAAAATTAGAGCACACCGCAAAGACCATTTTTATTGCAAATAAACTTGGTGGCGTTAAAGAAATTCCAAAGTATAAATTAGAAGCGCTCTATTCTGTAGCTGAAAAAAATTATGGAATAAAATTGGACGAAAAAAATAAATTTTAGAATCACAATTCCATTACACAAATTCGAAATAATATTTTAAAAATATGAACGAAAAAAATAAATTAAATATCGCGCTAATAGTTGGCGGAGCTTCTGCCGAAAGGGAAGTTTCGAAGCATTCAAGTATATCAATTTATAATTCTCTTCTGGAGCTTGGTTATTCGGTAACATTAATCGATCCCGGGTACGGATTAAATCAGCCAAAGCAACCTCAAGATTTTTTTTCTGAAAAAGATTTATTCCCTATTTCTGCGCGCAATTATCTTGAA
The DNA here is from genome assembly GCA_023231105.1 of Ignavibacteriaceae bacterium. Lineage (GTDB taxonomy): Bacteria > Bacteroidota > Ignavibacteria > Ignavibacteriales > Ignavibacteriaceae > UBA1563. Next base: position 5,943 of record JALNWB010000005.1, read on the forward strand.
GCGGTAAATTCTTCCTTGTTCGATAATATTGATGTCGCTTTTCTTGGGCTGCATGGTGAATGGGGTGAAGACGGGATTATTCAATCGCTGTTTGAGCTGCGGAATATTAAATATACCGGTTCGGATGTGTTGGCAAGTTCGTTAACGATGGATAAAATGATGTCCAAAATTGTTATGCGCGATCATAATATTTCTGTTCCGGATGGTTTCGTGATTGATAAAAAATATTCTTATGAAACAATTCTCCAAAAAATTAAAAATGATTTCAAGTTCCCGCTAATTGTAAAACCAAATGATCAAGGCTCCACTTTTGGATTAACCGTTTGTGAAAAAGAAGAAGATATTAAAGATGCGCTGGTGCTTTCTTTTAAATATTCCGATAAAACTTTAATTGAAGAATTCATACCCGGCAGAGAATTAACCGTCGGAATTTTAGCTGACGAAGTCTTTCCCGTTTTGGAAATTCGTCCGAAGCATAAATTATATGATTACGAATGCAAATACACAAAAGGAATGAGCGAATATATTGTTCCCGCGGAATTGCCGGAGCAATTAGCAGAACAAATTAAAGAACAAGCGCAACGTGCGTTCATTTCACTTGGGTGCAGAGGATATGCGCGTGTTGATTTTCGTTTAAATGATGGCGGAAAATTTTACTGCCTTGAAGTGAATTCTTTACCGGGAATGACGGCAACAAGTTTGCTTCCGAAGGCGGCGAAGGCAGTAGGTATTTCATTTACACAATTGGTTGAAAAAATTGTGAATCTCGCGCTTTCATGAAATTAAAATTATCAAATCAGAAAATTCTTCTCGTAATATTTTTTACTATTGCGTTGGCGGGATTTTCCTATCTCACTTTTAATGAGACAGGAATCATGAAATACGTTAAAGTGAAAAGCGAAGTTGATTCGCTTAAGGCAGTTGTTAAAAAATTGGAAGAAGAGAATAAAATAATTTCTGCGGAAAATGATTCTCTTTTGAAAAAAGTCCCGGCAAAAATTGAACGCATCGCGCGAGAGAAATATTCGATGAGCAAGAAAAATGAAATTGTAATTAAGATTGAAAAACAATAATTGAATTCCGCAAAAAATTGAATACAAATCAATCCAATTTGAATATTCCATTAGCTGAAAGAATAAGACCGGTCAACCTCGATTTCTTTTTTGGACAGGAACATCTTTTAGGCAAAGGGAAACCGATAAGAATGATGATCGAGACAGATACTCTTTCATCCTTTATTTTATGGGGACCTCCCGGTACCGGCAAAACAACCATTGCAAAATTAATTGCGCTGAATACCAAATCCGATTTTTTCCAAATTAATGCAGTTTCGTCAGGCGTAAAAGAGATTAGGGGAATTATTTCTTCCGCAACAAAGAACCGTCAATTCCACAAGAAAACAATTTTGTTCATCGATGAAATTCACCGCTTCAACAAAGCACAACAGGATGCACTCTTGAGTGCTGTAGAATCGGGATTGTTAACATTGATCGGCGCAACCACAGAAAATCCGTCGTTTGAAGTGATCTCCGCGTTGCGCTCACGCATGCGGATTTTTACTTTAAGTGAGTTGCAAAAAGAAGACCTTGAAAAAATTATTGATTCGGCATTACAAAAAGATGAACTGCTTTCATCCTATTCTATCAATATTATTGACAAAGATTTTCTCCTTTATCTTTCCGGCGGCGATGCGCGTACAATGTTAAACATTCTTGAAGCGGCAGTTCTTCAAGAGAAAGAAAAAGAAAAAATCGATTTAACCAAAGAAGTTTTTGAAAATGTTATTCAGCAAAAAAATATTTTGTATGATAAGGATGGCGAAGAACATTTCAATTTAATTTCCGCGTTCATCAAAAGTATCCGCGGCAGCGATCCCGATGCCGCATTATATTGGATGGCGAGAATGTTAGCAGGAGGGGAAGACCCGCTGTTTATTGCAAGAAGAATGATTGTGCTTGCTTCGGAAGATATTGGGAATGCATCACCAAACGCATTACTGCTTGCGGAAGCATGTTTTTCCGCTATCTCAAAAATAGGGATGCCGGAAGCAAGAATAATTCTCGCGCAATGTGTAACCTATTTGGCTTCTTCCGTTAAAAGTAATGCGTCTTATTTGGCAATTGAAAAAGCGTTACAGGATGTCGAGCAAAAACCTTTCTACAAAGTTCCGCTTCATTTGCGGAACGCGCCAACAGCGTTAATGAAAAAACTCGGCTACGGCAAAGAATATAAATATGCGCATGAGTTTAAAAATCATTTTATTGAAGAAAATTATTTCCCCGAAGAGATGAAAGGAACGCAGTATTATTTCCCCAAAGAAATCGGGCAAGAGAAAAAAATATTTGACTGGTTAAAATTTCTCTGGAAAGATAAAAAGAAATATTGATGGGATATTTCTGTAAAATCTGCGGCAACAAAGAAGCAAATAAATTTTATGATGTTCGCGAGATGCAATTCGGAACACGCGATAAATTTATATACTGCCAATGTTCAAGCTGCGGTTGTTTGCAATTAACAAATCCCCCTGCTGACCTTTCCATTTATTATCCCAATAAATATTTTTCTTTTCAGCTGCCGAAAGAAAAATATATCAAGAAAAAATTAAATGTTTATAGAGACAGATATTCGTTTGGAATTCCTTCTTTTATAGGAAAAATTTTATTTTCTAAATACGGTTCTCCAACCTATATAAACTGGTTAAATGAGATGAACGTGACGTTATCCAGTCCGATACTTGATGTAGGCAGCGGTAACGGGAAACTACTTTACAGGATGGGTAACATTGGTTTTAATAATTTAACCGGAATAGATGCATTCATTGAGAAAGATATTATTTACGCTAACGGTGTTAAGATATTTAAGAAAAATTTATTTGAAATAAATGAAAAGTATGATTTGATTATGCTGCATCATTCATTAGAACACATGGAAGATCAACACGCAGTTTTTAAGAAATTGTCATCGATGCTTGATCCCGGAAAATTTTTATTTATTCGCATTCCGATTTGCTCTTCTTTTGCATGGGAATATTACAAAGAAAATTGGTTCGCCCTTGAAGCACCGAGACATTTCTACAACCATTCACTTAAAAGTTTGAATTATTTGGCAGAGAAATATGGATTTGCTGTTAAAAAAATTATCTATGATTCACGCAGCATTCAACTGTATGGTAGTGAACAGTATAAGCAAAATATTCCGTTAATAGATGACCGTTCTTACTTTGTTAATCCCAATAATTCAATTTTTACGCCCATCCAGATGGAAGAATATGAAAAAGAAACAAATAGATTGAATGAAACCGGAAGGGGAGATCAAGCAGGATTTTTCTTAGTTAAACTTTAACTAAATAGCTATAAACATTTTTCCGGGAAGTTGTTTTACCAATCCTTTAAATTCAAGCGTGAGCAAATTGACTAAGCAATCGGAAGTTGATAGTCCGGTTTGAAAAGCAATATTATCGATCTGCATTTCTTTGTTCTCAAGAACGGTTAGAATTTTTTGTTCAAAAAGATTTAAATCAACATGTGGTTTTGGAATTGTTTTTCCGATAACCGGTTTCAATTTTAATTCAAGTTCCACAAGAATATCTTCGGGATTACGTACAAGTTTTGCTTCTCCTTTTTGGATAAGAGCATTAGTTCCTTCAGCTTGCTTAATTCCTAAATTTCCGGGTATCGCAAAAACTTCTCTTCCTTGATCCAACGCAAACGCCGCTGTTTGTAAAGCTCCGCCCTGGATACCAGATTCAACAACAAGGCATCCCAGACTCAACCCTGAAATTATCCTATTTCGCGAGGGGAAATTTTGTGCATCCGGTTTTGTTCCTAATGGAAATTCACTTATCAACAATCCGCAGTTGGGAATTTGTTCATACAATTTTTTATTTTCCGGCGGATAGATAACGTTTATTCCACAGCCGAGAACGGCAATGGTTCTCCCGTTTGTTTTTAATGCGGCTTGATGAGCGATAGAATCAACTCCTCTCGCCAATCCGCTTGTTATAGTTATTCCTTGTGAAGCTAATGCGGATGAGAATTTTTCAGCTTGAAGTTTTCCATACGTTGTTGGTTCTCTTGTTCCAACAATAGCAATCGGGAAATTATCTTTCTCAGTAAAATCCCCTTTGATGTATAAGATCATCGGCGGGTCGTAAATTTTTTTCAAAAGATCCGGATAGGCGTCATCAAAAAAAGAAATTACTTTTATTTTAAGAGATTGAAGTGCAGCGAATTCTTTTTCAAATTTTGTAAAAGAAGATGGAATGTTTCGTTTTGCTTCGGATAATTTTTTTGAAAGGAGAGTTCCGATCCCTTCAACATTTGATAAAGATGATAAGTCGGCTTCGAAAATATTATCGATTGAATGAAAAGCCGAAAGTAAATTTCTAATTTTTACCGGACCGATTCCGTCAATTGAAAGAAGAAATCGAAGTTGGGCAAATTCTTGAAAAGTTGTTCCCGCCAATGTTTTACTTTTTAATTTGAATAATCAATCTTATCTACAATTGCAACAATTATTGAGTGCACCGGGGCTTTTTTGTGTCCTAAAATTTGTTGTACCGCATCCCCTTCCTGAACAAGAAGCACTATATCACCGATTCCTGAATCAATTAAGTCAATGGCAACAACATCTTGTTTCCCGATAAAATTTCCCTCAAGATCAATTTGATGAACGACCATCAATTTATTTCCTATCAGATGTTCGTTCTTATGTGTTGAAACTACATTCCCTTTAACCTTAGCAAGCACCACGTTACTTTGATTCCTGTTCGGTCGGTTCTTTCTTCTTTATTAAAATTGATAACGGAAAAAAAACTAAATATACCAGGACAAGAAGAATAGGAGCCAAATAAAGCGAAGTAGCGCTGTTCCAGGGTTTAACGGAAAGAAAATAATAACCAAGAATCGAAAGAATGATGCCTAACGCCAAAACTATATAATTTATTCTTGACCAATAAATACTAAAAGGAGAAGTTAAAACTTTTGATACTTTAAGATTTCCTTTTTTTCTAACTGATTTTGCCATACTTGTCTCTCATAAATAAAAAAAATAAAAACCCAGTGTTGGGGAAGACACTGGGTTGTCTGTATAATCCTGCAGACCAGGGGAGAAATCTGCAAGAAAGACACTGAAAATATAGAACTTCAAAAGCACATTGTCAATATTTACTTACTTAACTGATAGACAATTTTTCTTATAGTGTCAAATTGAAGGTAAGGATATTCTTCTCTAATAGCATCAATAGCATCTCCCGCACTGATTTTGCTTGTACGAAGCGTTCTGAATTTTTTACGGATTTTATAATCACGAACCGATTTTTCATCAATAAGCCCATGATCGTTTAACAATTGGTAAATGTCGTCGCTGATAAGATCAGCTAACGGATTTTCCATTTTTGATTTTACAGTTAGCATAAGTATCACCTTTCGTTTGTTTTTTATTGAACATTACTCAAGGTATCAAGTGGTCTATAATTGTCCTTCTTTTAAATTAAACAAAATTTTCTTCTAAAAAATTCCTTAATTAATTTTTTAGACGCCTAACTGTAAGCGGAAGTTTAAGAATTACTAAAACTTCGTTAGTAATTTTGTCTTTTTTAGGAAGAAAGTCAATAGTTATTTTTAAATTTGTTTTATCAATTTAGAAAAGCGATTCTGAAAACCGTGGATATTTTCCCTTGGGACACTAAAAGTACCAAGGAAATTTATTTATGGGGAAAATTATCGGCAAATATTTTAAAATTTATCATTAACTTTGAACCTATTAATAATAATTAGTTTATTCAATCTATGCAGAAAAAAATAATAGCGAAAATAACTCTCTTTGTGGTTTTCCTGATTTTTCAGAACATTCTTCAACCGCAAAACAAAAGTGAATTTAGTTTTGATACGACCCCAAAACAAAATATGATAAGCGTTACCATTGGGGGAGATTTCATCGCAACCGGAACATTCCCCGCTGTAATTGGTGAAAGGGTTGACCAATTTGTAACAAGAATATTCAATGCTGCAAAAAGCGAAAGAGTGGGGACAACTGCAAACGCTGACCAGCGGGAAGTAGTTTTTAAACAACTCGGGGATTTTACTAAAAGGGATATCCGAATAAAAAAAGTAAACGGACAAACATTAACCATAGATTTAGAAAAATATCGATTGACCGGGGATTATTTGCAAAACCCATATCTCCAAAACGACGATGTAATTCTTTTTCCTTTTAATGACCGGGAAAGAAATTTTGTATTTATTACAGGTGCCATTAATAGGAATGCTTCCTCTTGGGGGAATAACCAAACCGTTAAGTTTCAATTTGTTGATGGCGATAGATTGGAAGACGCTATCCTTTTGGCTGGCGGAATAGATAGAGGATTTGATAATGTTACTTCCGCGGAGATTAGCAGACTTGATGCATCCGGAGAAAAAGAAGACAAATTTATTGTCAATATAAAAGATAATCCTCTTTTAAAAAGAGGGGACAGAATTACCATTCTTGGCGATGAAACGTTTCGAAGAGATTATACAGTTACCGTTGCCGGTGAAGTTTATCGACCGGGAACAATCGCTATTTCAAAAGGTTCCTCAACTTTAAAAGAGGTTATTGAAAAAGCCGGGGGATTTTTACCGTCTGCCGATTTATCGAGAGCTGAACTGATAAGAGGGGCAAATGTATTTAAGTCAACGCTTTTTTCTGAAGAACTTGATCAATTTTTAATGAATCGAATGGCGGAAATAACACCGGAAGATTCTCTTTCGTTAATCATTGATAATAAGCTTCGCTTTATAAGAGGCAATGGTGTTATTGATTTCACAAAATTAAGTGATACTTCTTCTGCTGCAAGTAAATTTTCAGTGCGAAATGGAGATTATATTCACATACCCGAAAAACTAAATTTAGTTTATGTGTTTGGGCAAGTTTATGATCCCGGATATATACCCTTTGTTAACGGAAAAGGGGTTGATTATTATATAACTAAAGCCGGTGAAAAAGGGCAAAACGCAAAAGATGAAATCTATTTAATCAAAGGAAAAAGCCGAAGCTGGACAAAAATTGACAAGGATATTTCCTACACTATTGAGCCTGGAGATTTTATTTGGCTTCCAAAAGAACCGGTGCGAACCTTTAGTTATTATTTGGATAGAGTGATGGCGATAAGTAGTATCGTTACTGCGTTAGCAACGGTATTATTATTGGTAATACAATTTAAGAAGTAAAAGTAAAAAATATTAGATCGTAAATTACAAAATATCTTCAAATTATTAAATCATCTTTAATTAACTTTTCTTTGGATTAAAGCGAACATTAGACTATGGCTGAACAGCAAAACTTTGAAAAACATACTATTTCCGATTATTTATATATTTTATTTAAGTGGAAAAAATTCTTAATAATTAACTTAACAATAGTAGTAATTATTACAACTGTAATTGCATTTTTGTTGCCTCAAGAATATAAAGCAACGGCAACAATTATGATTCCCCCGAGTGATCAAATGGGTTTGGGTGGATTAACAAGTTTGCTTGGCGGCAAATCTTCAATTGCTTCTGCCGGTTCAAAATTATTCGGAGTTTCTAATACTTCTGAAGATGTTTTATTAGGTATTATTAATAGTAGAACAGCCTTGACTAAAGTAATCAATAAATTCAGTCTGATGGAATATTATAAAATCAAGGAGAATAATTTTGATAAATGCCTAAAAGCTTTTAAGAATGACATTTCTGCTGATCCAAATGAATTTGGAATGATAGAATTTAGCATTATTAATGAAGATCCAAATGTAAGCGCAAGAATTGCGAACTATTTAGTTTCATTAGTAGATAGTATGAATATTGTTTTAAACATTGAAAGAGCAAAAAACAACAAACTTTTTATCGAAAAAAGGTATTTACAGAATGTGAATGATTTAAAAAAAGCAGAAGATTCACTTTACCGGTTTCAGAAAAAGTATGGAATTGTAGCTGTCCCTGAACAACTTGAGGTTACAGTTAAAGCGGCTGCTGAAATTGAAGTTGAACTTACTAAAAAAGAAATGGAAGCTTATTTCACACTCGGGCAATATGGTGAAAATTCCCCACAATACCAGGGAATTTTAGCCGCAGTAAATTTATTAAAAACAAAAGTCCAGGAGTTAAAGAACTCACCAAATTTAGGTTCAACATCCAACATTTTTTTCCCCTTCAAAGAAATGCCAGATATCGCAATCCAGTATTTAAGGAACTATAGAGCAGTTGAGATCCAACAGACGATACTTGAATTTGTTATGCCGATGTATGAACAGGCAAAGGTGGAAGAACAAAAGAGCATCCCCACGGTTATGGTAATTGATCAAGCAGTACCGCCACAATTAAAATACAGTCCGAAAAAAGCACCAATTATTCTTGGAACATTTTTCCTTTTTTCATTTTTCTTTATTCCTTTTGTTTTCATAGGGGAAAAAGCTATTAATATGGAAAAATTTCAAAATCCTCTTCAGATTAAAGCAACAAATTTCTATAAAGGAATTATTAAAATATATAGAATGAAGATTTAGCTCCGAGTATGAGTTTATTATTAATTACTGCAGCTTCTTTTCTTGGTATAATATTAGGCAAATTACTTTTCAAGAAGTGGGTGAATCATTTAACCATTTATTGTTTAATAATGGGAGGATTAATTTTTTTTTATGAACTAAAATTACTTCCTTACGTTGATATAATACCATTAGCCTGGTTTTTTATAGTTTCTTCATTCTTGTCTTTTTTATTTGGGATTTTAACAATAGTAAGCGCAAGGAATTTAGGCTCTAAAAGTGAAATAGATTCCGAAAAATCAATTATCACTATGCCAATATTTGCAGATGATGGTAAAGCATTAAAATACTCGATCCTTTTTTTCAGTTTTATAGGTTTTTTTGTTGCCTTTCAACGCTGGTGGGTATTAATTCATATGTTTGGTAGCATCCCCGCCGTATTGGTAAATGCAGGAATAATCTATCGATTAAATGTTAATGGAGAAATAAAGGATTTTATTCCTATCCTTCCCAACTTTGTTTATGTTGCAGTATTCCTTGTCGGAATTTATACGGCGTATAAAAGAAGGTTCACGTTTTTAACATTTTTACCTTTTATAAGCATAATTATTAAAGAATTAACCTATTTTGGAAGAGGGGAAATTTTATTTTCTTTGATGGAGTTTTTATTTTCCTTCCTCTTATTTAGGCACCTTCTTAATAATGAGTCATCAAAAAAATTTAAATTCTCAAAAAAGAATGCAATTATTGCTTCAACTATTTTGATAATATTTTTAGGCGTAAGCGCTTCTCTAATCCGCGTCACAAGGGGTTCTTATGAAAACTTTACCGGGGGTAGCAGTCAGCTTAAACAACTAAAAGGAAATTTTATTATATCTCCCTCAATCTATCTTTATCTAAGTTGTGATGTTGGAGTGTTCAGTAAATATCTTGAACGAGATGAAGAAAATACAAAATTCGGACAAAATTCATTTTTAATAGGATATGATTTTTTATCGAAATTGGGGATACTAAAAAAAATATCGGCTTTTCAAAAAGGTTATTTTATCCCAATGTGGGCAAATACCGGGACATATATGCGTGAATTACATGCTGATTTTGGAATTGCGGGTTTATTCTTAGGTCCTTATTTAATTGGACTTTTAATTACTTGGTTCTGGTTTAAATTTTATGAGCAAAAAAACTTAATTGTATTTGCCTTTCTTGTTTATTTCTATCTAATAGTTGGGTTTTCATTTTTAGTAATGGTCACTAGATTAAACCAATGGTATATAAGCCTTTTTATAATCATTATCTATTTGCCATTTTTAGAAAAAATGGCCATACGCAGAAAATCTTTAAATTTATTGAAAGAATAAGTGGAAGAATCTGAAAATTCAAATATAACGTATAGTGGTAAATCGATAGCCAAAAACACAGTTTACAACCTTTTTGGCTATGGTATTCCCATGGTATTTGCTTTAGCGATTATTCCCTTGTTAATTAAAGGATTGGGGGAAGAGAGATTTGGTATTCTCAGTCTAGCGTGGGTCGTTATTGGTTATTTTAGCTTTTTTGATCTCGGGATTGGCAGAGCACTCACCAAAATTATAGCAGAAAAAATTGGGACAAATAAAACCGAAGAAGTTCCGGGTATATTTTGGACCTCATTCTTTTTAATGTTAGGAGTAAGTGTTCTTGGTGCTTTAGTAGTATTTCTCTTCGCCCCAGAATTGGTTCATAAGATTTTTAAAATTTCAAAAGGTCTTCAAGCTGAAACCCTTAAAACTTTTTATATACTAACATTATCAATCCCGATAGTTACAACAACTGCTGGCATAAGGGGAACTTTAGAGGCTTATCAAAAGTTTGGCATTATAAATATTATAAGAACTTTTCTTGGAGTGTTTTCATTTTTAGGACCTTTACTTTGTTTAATTTTCACAAACAACTTGTTCTATATAGTACTGTTTCTGGTCATAATAAGGATCATGGTATGGATACTATATATAACTCAATGTTTTAAATTAAATAGAGACATAAAAAGCAAAATTTATTTTGAATCAAGGTTGGTAAAACCCATTCTTAAGTTAAGTGGCTGGATGACCGTATCTAATTTCATCGTGCCTCTAATTGTTTATATGGATAGATTTTTAATAGGCGCTTTGGTTTCAGCTACAGCGATAGCATATTATGCTACACCGTATGAAGTTATATCAAAACTGCTGATAATACCGAGTGCATTAACTGGTGTTTTATTTCCCACATTCTCAGCCAGTTATTTAAATAATCCCGGTTTTACAAAACAAGTATCATTGAAAGCGATCAAATATATATTTTTCCTCTTGTATCCCGTTGTGCTGTTAATAATAACATTCGCTCACGAAGGATTGGGGCTATGGTTGGGAAAAAATTTTGCTGAAAATAGTTCTTTAATCTTACAGTTATTAGCGGCAGGTGTGTTGGTTAATAGTATTGCATACATCCCATTCACATTTTTAGAGGGGATTGGGAGACCAGATATTACTGCAAAAATTCAGTTGATAGAATTTCCTATTTACCTATTTGCAATGTGGATTGCAATAAAACAGAAAGGAATTAACGGTGCCGCTTTCATCTGGTTGTTAAGGATGCTAATTGATGCACTTATATTATTTTTATTTGCTAAAAAAATAATCTCAATTCATTTTGAATTTAAGTTCAAGTTAAGTTATTTAATTGGTTTCTTACTGATCATTGCTTCATTTTTTCCGGTTGTAATTGGTAGTGCAAGTCTAAAACTCCTCCTTGTAACTATAGTACTTATAACGTTTTCATTTATCTCATGGAAGTTTTTTTTAGAAGAGGAAGAAAGAATGTTTTTAATTTCGCGGATAAAAACAATTAAATACTGAAGTTTAAGTACAACATAAAAATCATCAAAAAAATACTTTGTTATGAGTACAATTAATCTGAGTAATAAGAAAATCGATCTCTCTATTGTCATCATAAATTACAATTTGGCAAAGGAGATTGAAAGCTGTCTTAGCAGCCTACTTAATGAAATTGATATGCCAAAGCGTATTGAATATGAGATTATTATCGTAGATAATAATTCCCCCGATAAAGGATTACCTGAGACAGAAAAAAATTTTAAGAGAGACAATATTTATTTTTACTATTTAGATGAAAATGTAGGTTTTGGTAAAGGGTGTAATTACGGTTTTTCAAAAACATCGGGTAAGTATATTTGCTTTTTGAATCCGGATACACTAATTACAGAAGATATTTTTTCGCCAATAATAAGTCTGTTCGAAAGCGACAAATCGATTGGAATTATTGGTCCCAAGCAGCAAGAAAGACCTCCATTTTTTGATTTCTCTGCGGGCTTTTATCCGAATATTGTTTTTGAATTATTTAATTTGATTGGAATAGGTGTCTTTTTTGAAGGATTTGTTGTTTCTTTGTATTCAAAGTTAAAGAGAAACGAAGTTTTAAAAGTCGATTGGATTTTGGGAGCTGCCATTTTTATAAAATCTGAATTATTCAAAGAAATTAATGGATTTGATAAAGATTACTTTATGTTCTATGAGGAAGTTGATCTTTGTAAGAGAGTCTCCAATAAAGGTCTCAAAATTATTTATTACCCCCAATTAAGAATTCACCATATTGGCAGTGTATCAGGCAAAAAAGATTATAGCTTATACACAATTAGAACATATTCTAGTAAATTTCTTTATATTTCAAAACATTATGAAGGATTATATAAATCAGTAATGAGGTTTCTAATACAACTTCAACTGTTTTCTCAAATTTTTATTTGGGCAATTTTATTTCCAGCAAATAAACAAAAATCCAAACAAAAAATAGATGCATTTTTTTATTTGCTAAAAACCAAGGTAAAATATGAACATTGGCATTGATGCAAGACTTTTAGAAAGGAAAATTACCGGCATCGGTCGAATTTTGACGATGCTTTTAAAAGAGTTACCCAAAATTGACAAAAAGAACAAATATTTCCTGTTTTCTTATGAAAAACTTACCTTTGATGAGAATGGTTTCTTTACTAATATCTCAACTGTTAAAAGCATAGGATCTCAAAAATTTTTCGCTCCTTTCTGGATTAATTTTATACTTCCTAAATATCTTAAAAAAAATAAAATTGATCTTTTTTTTTCCATAAATCAAATAATTCCTCTTATTAGAATAAAAGGGATTAAATATGTTTTTAGCCTTAATGACGTTATTTATAAAGTAAATAATTCATTTCACCCATTTATTTATAGAAAATATTTACAGGTTTTCACGTACTTTTCTATCAAAAGTAGTGATTTAATTCTTACTATTTCAGAGTATTCTAAACAAGATATTTTGAAATATTATAAAGTTGACGAAAACAAAGTGAAAGTTGTTTACCCTGCTGCAGATAATGAATTTTGTCCTTTGAATCTTCCAGAGAATGAGAAAAATGAAATAAGAAAAACGCTAGGATTACCAGAGCATGTTGTTCTATATCTTGGTATGATAGAAAATAGAAAAAATATACTTGGAATTTTGCGGATAGCGGATGAAATAAATACCTATAATAAAAACATTAAATTTCTACTTGCCGGGAAAATAGGTTATGGAGGGGATAAATTACTGGCAGAAATAATGAAAAGAGAGAATGTTATTTATTTAAACGGAGTTGACGACCAGTTATTAAAAAAATTATATAACATTGCGTCGGTTTTTTTATTCCCTTCATTTTACGAAGGATTTGGCTTTCCTCCACTGGAAGCGATGCAATCGGGTTTGCCGGTTTTGGTAGCAAATAACACTTCATTAATTGAAATAGTTGGATCTGGTGGAATATTACATGATTCTAATGATTACCATGCTTTTACTGAGGATATTTTAAAGCTAATTGAAGACAAAGAATTCTCTATGGAGATGAGAACAAGGGGGATTGAAAAAGCAAAAGAATTTAGTATTCAAAATAATGTTAAAGAATTTGTTGATGCATTTAATTCATTAGAATAATTGTTGTTTTTGTCCTGATAATTTTGTGTCTGTTCATTAACTTAGGGTTGAAAATATTTCCCTTGTGGAAAAATCAAAATCATTTTAAGTGTTACGCTAAACTTTTTAAGCGTCAATTCTTGTAGTTAACTTGAGAGAACAGTTAGATGAAAAAGAAAAAAGCATTGATTATTGGGATTTCAGGACAAGATGGAGCCTATCTTGCCAATCATTTATTAAAGTTGGGTTATGAAATTCATGGTACTTCACGTGATGCTGAACTATCAAATTTTTCTTCATTGAAACAATTAAATATTTTTGAAAAAATAAAATTGCATTCCATGTCTTTAATAGATTTTAGAAGTGTGATGCAAACAATATTAGAAATCAAACCAGATGAGATATATAACTTAGCAGGTCAGACTTCTGTAGGTTTATCATTCTTGCAACCGGTAGAAACACTTGAAAGTATTAGCATAGGGACATTAAATATTTTAGAAGTAATGAGATTCCATAAATTAGATGCGAAATTTTATAATGCATCTTCAGGCGAATGTTATGGAGAAACAGAAATTATAGGCGCTAACGAGGAATCACAATTTAAACCAAGAAGCCCATATGCTGTTGCTAAAGCCGCAGCATTCTGGCAAGTAGCAAATTATCGGGAAGCTTATGGAATATTTGTTTGTTCAGGAATATTATTTAATCATGAGTCGCCATTAAGACCACAGCGATTTGTGACACGAAAAATAGTTAAAACCGTATGCGAAATAAAAAAAGGTATTAAGAAGAACTTAATATTGGGTAATCTAAAAATAAATAGAGATTGGGGTTATGCACCAGAATATGTTGAAGCTATGTTTTCAATGTTACAGCAAGATAAACCGGATGATTTTATTATTGCCACGGGGCATACGATAAGTCTTGAAGATTTTACAAAATTAACATTCGACTATTTGGAATTGGAAATGAATGATCATATAATTATTAATGAAAGTTTGATGCGACCATCTGACATTGTATTTAGCAAAGGGAATCCATCAAAGGCTAACGAAATATTGAAATGGAAAGCAAAAACAAATGTTGAGGAGTTAATTAGGATTATGATTCAAAGTGAATTAAGTAATACTTAAACTTTAACGGATAATATAATGAAACTTCCATATAGTAATTATTTTTATTTTGAAATGCGAAGTCATGGAATAGAGCAAGCGAATAAATGTAACATTGGAACACCAGTCGATATATTTATTAAATCATTTAATTCTTTAACCTAAAAAATTATGATGAATAATATAGAGTATGATGTCAGTATAGTAATTATTACCTGGAAGATGCGAGATTTATTACAAAAGTGTTTGGACTCAATTTATCAATACACAAAGGAAATCTCTTTTGAACTAATCCTAATTGATAATTGCTCTAATGATGGTACAGTTGAACTGATCGAACAAAACTTCCCAAACATAAATCTCATAAAAAATAATGAGAACAAAGGTGTTGCCCCAGCTAGAAACCAAGGGATGAAAATTACTAAGGGTAAGTATATTTTGATTTTAGATGCCGATATGGAATTGACAGAAGATTCTATTTCGCAAATGTTTAACTTTATCGAAAAGAAAAACAGTTGTGGCATTGTAGGTTGTAAATTGATTGATTCTGGGGGAAAATTACAATATTCATGTAAAAGATTCCCAACCCTTGCTGCGTTTTTTTTTAGAAGATTAGAAAAATTTTCTTTTATAAGAAATTCCAAGACTTTGAAACAACACACAATGTCAGATTGGGCACACGATGAATCCCAAAAAGTTGACTATTTAATTGGTGCATGTCAATTTATAAAACGGAGTGTTATTGAACAGATAGGATATTATGACGATAAAATATTTTACGGTCCGGAAGATATCGATTATTGTTTAAGGACTTGGCATGCAGGATGGGAAGTTTGGTATTACCCGTTTACTAAAATTTTTCATCATGAACAACGTATCACAAAACAAAAATTCTTTTCAAAAATAGCAGTTAAACATTTTTTAGGGATTAATTATTTGTTTAAAAAGTATCAGTGGAAACTTAATCGCTACAATGAATAAATTAACTGAAAAATATCTCATCCTTCTCGCCGATTTCCTCTCCATTAATCTTGCGTGGATAGTCTTTTTCCATTTCAGAGTAAGTACCGGGATTTTTGATTTACTAGTTATGCCGGAGTTCCTTTTCCCGATGCTGGTAGTTTACTTCTATTGGCTGCTGATTTTTTCTTTCGTCGGAATGTATCGCACCTGGTTTGCACTTTCCCGATTCGATGAAATTTCTACTCTTTTTAAAGCTAATTTCGTTGGTATCTTCCTCCTCTACTTTTTAATTTTATTTGACGATTACACACACGGAGTTTCTTCGGAAAGTAGATTCCTTATCTTCTTTTATTGGGGATTTTTCTTTCTTTTTGTTTCTACCGGCAGACTTGCCATTCGCAGTTTTCAGAGAAGATTATTAATCAACGGTGTTGGCAGAAGGAACGCGCTTCTCGTCGGATTCAACAAGAATGCAAACGAGATTCATGATGAAATTATTAATCATCCGGCGCTCGGTATTGATGTTGTCGGTTACATAACTATTGACGCAGAAAATTTTCAAAAAAAATATAAAAATATTAACGTCTTAGGTAATGTTGCTGATATTCCACAAAAAATAGACGAACTGCATATTCAAGAAATCATTATTGTGTTGATGAAGTTTTCAGAGGAACTCTTGATTGAAATTATTGGGAAATGCGAAAACAAAAATGTAGGATTAAAAATCGCTCCCGATTTATACAACATTTTAAGCGGTCAAGCGCGCACAATGCAGCTTTATGGATTTCCGCTCATCGATATAAATCCGCAGCTCATGCCGGTTTGGGAAGCTAAAGTTAAAAGATTTTTAGACCTCATTTTTGCATTCACTATTCTGTTTTTTACTTCTCCGATAATTTTGTTAACTTCTCTGGCAATAAAGTTTGATAGCAAAGGTCCGGTTCTTTTTAAGCAAGAACGGTGTGGAATAAACGGAAAGATTTTCAACATCTATAAATTTCGTTCAATGAGACAAGATGCGGAAAAACATACCGGTCCGGTTTGGTCAACAAAGGATGATCCGCGGATTACACGTGTGGGCAAGTTTGTCCGCAAAGTGCGCATTGACGAGCTTCCTCAGATTATAAATATTCTAAAAGGCGAAATGAGTTTAGTTGGACCACGTCCCGAAAGACCTTTTTTTGTTGAAAAATTGTCTCTTGAAATTCCATATTATAAACGAAGATTGAAAGTCCGCCCCGGTATAACCGGCTGGGCGCAAGTAAAACACAAATATGATGAGTCTGTGGAAGACGTTAAAGAAAAATTGAAATATGATTTATTCTATATTGAAAATATGTCGCTCCGGATGGATTTTAAAATTATGTTTAGAACTGTCTTCGTAATGCTTTTTGGAAAAGGACATTTTGACTAAATTAGGAATGAACAATTACGAATTAGGAATTAATTCCTCTAAATTTTAATTGAATACTGATAACTGAAAACTAAAAACTTTTTATGCCAAAAACATTAATCATAATTCCGACATATAACGAATTAAGCAACATCAATCGGTTGATCCCGGATATACTGGAGCGGCATCCGGCTGATGTTGAAATTCTTGTTGTTGATGATAGTTCACCTGATGGGACGGGGAAATACGTTGAAGAATTAAGCACAAAAAACAAAAAAGTTCATATTCTTCATCGCGAAAAAAAAATGGGATTAGGTACTGCATATTGTGCTGGATTTACTTATGCATTAAAACGCGATTATGATTACATCTTTGAGATGGATGCTGATTATTCACACGATCCGAAAGAGATAAAAAATTTTTTAAATGCTATTGAGCATTGCGATTTTGTTGTTGGCAGCCGCTATAAAACCGGGGTAAATGTTGTCAACTGGCCAATGCGACGTTTAATGCTCAGTTGGTTTGCAAATAAATATACAAGAGTTATTACCGGGATGCGGATTTCAGATTCTACCGGCGGTTTCAAATGTTTCCGCAGAAAAGTTTTGGAATCAATTGATCTCGATAAAATAAAATCTAACGGTTATGCCTTTCAAATTGAAATGAACTATAAAGCGATTCATAATGGTTTTAAGTTTTGTGAAGTTCCGATCATTTTTATTGACCGCCATGCCGGGCATTCTAAAATGTCTAAAAAAATTGTTCGCGAAGCGGTCTTTTTAGTATGGAAACTCCGCTTACGGAGTATATTTCATTTATTATAAAATGAGTTGACTTGGATCTTTCAATTATCATCGTTAATTATAATGTAAAAGAATTTTTACAAAATCTTCTCACCTCCCTATTTAAAGCCGTTACTAATATATCTTCGGAAATTATTGTTGTGGATAACGGCTCCGACGACGGCAGCGTTGAATTACTGCGCGAAAAATTCCCCCAAGTTACCCTAATTGCCAATAACGAAAATTTAGGATTCAGCAAGGCAAACAATCTTGGGCTTAAAATAGCAAAAGGAAAATTTTTACTACTACTCAATCCCGATACAATCGTTCAGGAAGATACATTTGAAAAGTTGATTAAGTTTTTCAACCAGCATCGAGATGCGGGAATGACAGGATGCAAAATTCTTAATCCCGACGGCACATTGCAGTTAGCTTGTAGAAGAAGTTTTCCTGGTCCGTGGACATCCTTTTGCAAGGTAAGCGGGTTAAGCGCGTTGTTTCCAAACAGTAAATTATTTGCCCGGTACAATTTGACCTTTATGGATGAGAATCAGTCTTATGAAGTTGATGCGGTCTCAGGTTCGTTCATGATGGTTCGGCGGGAAGTCTTTGAAAAGATTGGCGGATTGGATGAACAGTTTTTTATGTATGGAGAAGATTTAGATTGGTGTTACCGCGTCCAAAAAGCCGGATGGAAAGTTTATTATGTGCATGAAACAACCATTATTCATTATAAAGGGGAAAGCACAAAACGAAGCAGTTTGGATGAAACAAAAGTTTTTTACAATGCAATGGATCTTTTCGTAAAGAAGCATTTTGCCTCGTCTTTATTGGTCGAAATCATCCTTCGATTGGCAATTATTTTCCGGCAGTTGCTTGCATTCCTCGGGAAACAAAAACTTCCGGTAGCGGCGCTTCTCTTAGATTTTCTTTTTTTCGATCTCTCATTATTTCTCACGGAAAAACTGTACTCGCATTTTAGAACATGGCGCGGTTTTCCAGAATCAACTTATCTCATTGTTTACACAATTCCTGCCTTTGTTCAAATTTTTGTGAACGCAAGTTCCGGCGCATATAAAAAAGAATCGCTCCCGGTTTTTCGGATTTTTCCTGCGTTGCTTTCGGGATTTTTTGTTATTTCTTCTCTTACTTATTTTTTCAAGGATTTTGCCTATAGCCGCGGTGTTGTTCTTTTAACTTTTATCTTTCTGATTTTTCTGCTAAGCGGATGGCGTATTTTATTCAGATTAATTTTCAAAATCGGTTTACCGCAAGTTGATAAAACAATAGTAAAAACGCTGGTAGTCGGAACAACCAAATCATCGCTCGAAATTGCAAAAAAGTTGAAGGAAAAACCGTCAAGCTACCATGCAATTATCGGGTTGATCTCGGAAACCCGGAAAGAGATTGGAAACCATTTTGGCGCTTTCGAAGTTATTGGCAGTTTGCAAAACATTCAGAAAGTAATTCGTGAAAAAAAAATAAGCGAAGTAATTTTCCCTTCGGAAGAAGTTTCTTATACTGCAATGATGAGTGCGGTTGCCAACTGTCAAAAAGAAAATGTTGAGTTCAAACTTGCCGGTTCAAATCTCGATTTCCTTGTGGGAAAATCTTCAGTATATCTTTTAGAAGATATTCCTTTTATCGAAATCACTTATAACATTTCGCAAATCGGGCATCGTTTTATCAAAAGAAGTTTTGACTTGTTATTCGGACTTCTCTTGTTATTCACTTTTTATCCGTTTTTCTTTTTGAAAAAAAATCTTTTAAATAGAAAATCACTTATAATGGATTTCATTTTAGAAATACCGAATGTAGTAAAAGGAAAAATCAGTTTCGTTGGACCTAAAGAGAATATTGCTTCAAATCTTTTTTTAGGAAAGCGCGGTATTACCGGAATTTGGTTTACCGACTCTGAGAACGAGGAAAACTTAGAAAAATTGAATATATTTTACGCAAAGAATCAAAACATTTGGCTCGATTTGGAATTACTAAGCAAAACATTTTTCTTGCTGCGGGCAAGAAGGAAATAAAACATGGCAAAAACGATTTTAGATTTTGAAAAACCTATTTACGAACTTGAGGAAAAGTTATCCGAAATGAAAAAAGTTTCGGATAACCTTGATATTGCCGGTGAAATTAAAATAATTGAGGATAAAGTGGAAACACTAAAAGAATCGATTTACAAAGGTCTAACACGCTGGCAGCGCGTTCAGCTTGCGCGGCATCCGGAGCGTCCATATACACTTGATTATATCTACATGATGACGCAAAATTTTATTGAATTGCATGGCGATAGAACTTTCGGCGATGATAAAGCTATTGTCGGAGGATTTGCAAAGATTGATAATTACAAGGTGATGATCATCGGGCATCAAAAAGGACGCGATACAAAATCTAATCTTTACAGAAATTTCGGAATGCCGAATCCCGAAGGTTACCGCAAAGCTTTGCGGTTGATGAAACTTGCGGAAAAATTTCATCGTCCTGTCATCACGATGATTGATACTCCCGGCGCGTATCCCGGTCTTGAAGCCGAAGAACGTGGACAAGCTGAAGCCATAGCCAGAAATTTATTGGAGATGAGCAGACTTAAAGTTCCTATCATCGTTGTTATTGTTGGTGAAGGAGCGAGTGGAGGTGCTTTGGGAATTGGAATCGGGGATAGAATTTTAATGTTGGAAAATACCTGGTACTCGGTTATTAGTCCCGAATCTTGCTCAAGCATTTTATGGAGAAGTTGGGAATACAAAGAACAAGCGGCGGAATCGTTAAGACTAACCGCACCGGATTTGCTTGAGCAAAAGGTCATCGACAGGATTGTTCCTGAGCCACTCGGGGGCGCCCACAAAGATCAGGAACTTGCCGCATCAATTTTGAAAAAAGTTTTATTGGAAGAATTACAGCTGCTGGAAAAAATTAAACCGGACAAATTAGTTGATATGCGCTTGGAAAAATTTGGCAAAATGGGAGCTTGGATTGAGTAGGTAAACAAAATAGATATATTTTACAAAACATGCAGAATTAAAAATTTCTATTTATGGACTTGAAAAGGAAGTTATTCTTAAAGAATTAAATAACAAATTTTGCTCATGTTTTGACCTCCTTGAAAACAGTGTTATTCACATAATTGCAATAAACGAAATTTTATTTGCAGTGGTTTTGGATAAATTAGAAGAAAGAATAATCACAGTATATAGAACTGACATGGAAACGATTGAACACAGAAAAAAGAATGAGAGATGGTTATGCAAATAACATTAAAAGATTTTGATAAAAAAGTTGATGGCGAAACGGGTAGCATTTTGTTCATAAAAAAAGAATTCCACGGGATACCCGATAGAGTGATCAATAAAGAAGGTTTTACAATCGAAATTAAAGACGAGCAAATTGTTTTAATTGATATTTATAATGCTGAGTTAGTCTTGTCGCAGTTAATCCCAGATATTAAAGACGCAGCTTAAAATTTAGTAATATGCTCAAACACATCTCTACCATTCGCGTGCGATACGCTGATACAGACAAAATGCAATTCGTTTACAACGGAAAATATTTGGAATATTTTGAAGTTGGGAGAACTGAATTGCTGCGCTCGCTTGGACTTCCGTACAGCGTAGTTGAGAACAACGGATATCAACTTCCGGTAATTGAAGCATCGGTGAAATATAAATCGCCAGCACATTATGATGATTTATTGGAAATTGAAACCACTGTTGAACATCTTCCAAATCCGAAATTCAGAATTCAATACGTAATTAGAAAAGTTGAATCGCCCAACAAAGAAATTGTAGCCGAAGGATTTACGGATCATCTTTTCATCAAAACAGAAACCAAACGCCCTACGCGTCCGCCCAAATTTTATATGGATATTATTCTTCCTTTTTATCAATCAAAATAAAATGAAGAAGAAGCAAATATTTCCCAACCCATGAGAGAAAAGATAAAGCAGCTTACAAAAGACACCGCGTTGTACGGCATCAGTACAATGGTTGGAAGGTTTTTAAATTTTCTTCTCGTTCCGTTTTATACAAACATTTTCCCTCCGGCAGATTACGGAGTTGTTACAAACCTTTATGCGCTAATCGCATTGCTTAATATTATTTTTCTCTATGGATTAGATTCAGCTTATTTAAAATTTGCTGCCTCAGACGATTTTGAAGACAAGAAAAAAGTTTTTTCTTCTTCATTTTTAACGGTTTTGTTTACTTCATTGCTTTTCACCGGTTTACTGCTTGCCTCAGGGAATTTCATAAATAAAATTTTTGCTGTTCCGGAACGATATGAAAATCTGTTAACAGTAACGGGATTCGTTCTTCTCTTTGACGCTCTTTCCGCCTTACCCTTTATTTATTTGCGTGTAGCAAGAAGGGCAGCGAAATTTTCAGCGATAAAAATCACAAATATTGCCTTAACAATTCTTCTAAATATTGTTTTGATTTTAATTCTTAAGAAGGGAATAGAAGCGGTATTCATCAGCAATTTAATAGCTTCGATTGCGACGTTTTTGATTTTACTACCGGACATTATCTCGCAGTTGAAAATTCAAATTGATAAAGCTGTGTTAAAAAGATTAATGAAATTCGGCATCCCCTACTTACCCGGCGGCATTGCAGCTATGTTTATGCAGGTAATTGACCGCCCGATTGTTCAGCACTTAACCGACCTGACAACGCTTGGAATTTATCAAGCAAATTATAAACTCGGTATTTTTATGATGCTTTTTGTTTCGATGTTTCAATATGCATGGCAGCCGTTTTCTCTTCAACATGCAAAAGATAATGAAGTGAAAGAATTATTTTCCAAAGTTTTCACACTGTTTACCGTAACAGGAACGTTGATTCTACTTTTTCTTTCTCTTTTTATAACCGACATCGCTAAGTTTTCGATACACGGAAAATCATTAATCGGCGAAGCATATTGGAGCGGTTTACCGATCGTTCCGATAATTTTATTAGCGTATTTATTTAATGGATTTTACTTCAACTTTTCGGCAGCAATTTATATTAAAGAAAAAAGTTCATCAGTTCCGTTGTTGATGGGAGCCGGAGCGATTACAAATGTTGCTGCTAATTATTTGTTTATTCCAATATTAAATATTACCGGCGCAGCGCTTGCAACCTTGCTTAGCTATGCTGTAATGGCGTTCGGTTTTTATTTTGTTTCACAGAAAAGCTTCCCGGTTAAATATGAATGGAGGAAAATCGGTAAGACTTTTTTCCTCTTAATTGTTATTGCTGTACTTTTTTACTCAATTCAATTTTTCGGAGTGATAGAACTTTTCTATAAAATAATTTTGTTAATGCTATTTATCGGTGGATTATTTGGATTGAATATCATTCCCCCAAAGGAAATACTAATTATGAAAAACATTCTTTTAAGAAAGAAAAACGATGGATGAAATTAAAATTAAAGTAAAACGGCTTTCCGATGAGTTTGCAGATATTTCGCTTCCGGTCTATGCAACACACGGCAGCGCCGGTTTAGATATTGCCGCTGCAGTAAAAGAAGAAATTATTATTCCAAGAGGAAAGATCGGTTTAGTCCCGACAAACTTTTCGGTTGAAATTCCTGAAGGATATGAAATACAAATTCGGCCAAGAAGCGGATTAGCATTGAAGCATGGAATAACCGTTCTCAACTCGCCCGGCACAATTGATTCCGATTACCGCGGAGAAGTAAAAATAATTTTAATAAATCTTGGCGAAGAAGATTACAAAATTTCCCGTGGCGAAAGAATTGCACAACTTGTGGTTTCTAAAGCATATCAGGCAAAATTTACGGAAGTGGAAGACTTGAACGATAGTCACAGAGGTGAAGGGGGATTCGGGCATTCCGGGAAATGAATTTGCTTTAGTGAAAGGTGAAAAATTTTCAAACGCAAATAGGGGATGAAATTTGATATTAGAAGGAAATAATATAAGTTTGCCATAAATAAAATTACTGTGTTAGTTAAAATGACAAAGCAAGAACATATTGAATATTGGCTTTCAACCTCCAAAGAAGACTTGGAATCAGCTTTTGCCATTTTCAATTCGGGTAAATACTTCTGGTCATTATTTGTTGCTCAACTTACTCTTGAAAAACTTCTCAAAGTTTTTTGGGTAAGAGATAACGACACAAATTTTCCGCCTAAAACGCACGACCTAAACAAAATAGCAAAGGAAACTAATTTAAGTTTCATTGATGCCGATAAAGTGTTTTTAGCTGAAGTATCAGCATTTAATATTGAAGCACGCTATCCGGATTATAAAAAGAAATTTAGCGAAAGATGCACGCAAGATTTCGCAAACAAATATCTTTTTGAAATAAAGGAATTTATCGAATGTACACTCAAGAAAATGTAAATAAGATTATTAATAATTTTATCGAAGCTATCAAAGGTGAATTGTCCATCGAACAAGTTTATTTGTTCGGTTCTTATGCCAAAGGAACGCCGGAAAAAAATAGCGATATTGATTTGGCAATTGTCTCAAAAGATTTTGAAGGAGTTCGGTTTTTTGATCGAAAACGACTGCTAAAATATTTAGTAAAAACAAATACAGATGTTGAACTTCATCCTTTTAAGAGTGAGGATTTCACAATTGATAATCCGTTTGTTGAAGAGATAATTAAAACCGGTAAGAGAATTTGTTGACTCGCACTATGATCGATGAAAACCAACTTCGTTATTTAGATAGCTTTCGCAAGGTGGATAATGAATTGATTCTTGAAATGGAATCATTCGCTATGGAGAATCAAGTTCCGATTCTCGACCGCCACGCTGCTGCATTTCTCGAATTGCAAATTAAAATCACTAAACCGAAAAGAGTTTTAGAAATTGGAACCGCAATCGGTTATTCCTCGATAAGGATTGCGCGAAATCTTTCTAACAAAGCAGTACTGCACACAATTGAAAAGAGTGAAGACAACATCAAACTTGCTGAAGAAAATTTTAGCAAATCCGGTTTTTCGGAAAAAATCGTTCTCTACAAAGGTGATGCGTTTGAGATCATGCCGAACCTCTCTTCAAAATATGATTTCATTTTTCTTGATGCCGACAAAGAAGACTATAAACGGTTGTTTGATTATTCTCTTATGCTCTTAAAGAAAAAGGGGATTCTTTTTGTTGATAATCTATTGTGGCATGGATACTCGGCGGCTTCGCGTGTTCCGAAAAAATTTAAAACCTCTACAAAAATAATTAGAGAGTTTAACAAAGTTTTTATGACCCAGCAAAATTTGCGCGCAACAATTTTGACGATTGGCGACGGAATTGGATTAGCAGTAAAAACAAAGAAGCGAAACGACTAAAAATGATTGAAGACGCTAATCTATTCTGCGATGAAATAGAAAAGTTTTCTGAAAATAAATTATTAGTGAAACAGGACTTGCTTAATCTTGTAATTATTGCCGGTAGAGCATCACATGAAGAATTATTTTTTTCAATTGCTTTCTCCGCAAAATATGTGCAAGGATTGCTCAGAGTAATTCAGCAAGCCGGTACAAATCCGGAGATAAAAAATCTTGTACAGATCAAAAATGATTTAGCGGAAAATATGGAAATGATAACAGCGGATCTGAAAACCATGATTACAAATGAATCGAATGAAGTAAATGAAAAGTTTGAAGCAAAATACTTGGCTTTAACCGCGGAATCGTTTGCAAATCTTCGGAAATTGTTAAATGATTTAGAGTGGGTAAAAATTTATCACAATCATTTAAAGCGAATTAAATAAAAATTATTTCCGGCTCAACCGTAAATTCCAATTGACCACTGGTTATAGCAGTTAAAGTTTCTTTAACTTTTTCAAGAATTTCAACTTTAATCACTGCTGAAAGAGAAATTTTTTCAGAATAATTTGTCCCGGAAATTTTTATTTCGTTTTCCGCTAAAAGTTTATAAACAGCATTAATCGATTCAAAAGAAAATGTTAAGGTAACTTTCTGCGCGGGATATTTGACAACTTTATTACTTCGCTCAAGCGCTTCTGTTGCAGTAAGATAATATGCTTTCCCTAAGGGACCAACTCCCAATTTTGTTCCGCCAAAATAACGGATGACAATCACTAAAACATTCGTTAAATCAAAATGCGCAATCGCGTTGAGAAGCCTGATGCCGGCTGTTCCCGAGGGTTCGCCGTCATCGCTGAACTTTGAGTCGCCGTTTGAGCATTTGAAGGCGTAGCAGTGATGTGAGGCATCGTAATACTTCTTCTTTACGTTGTTGAGAATGTTTTTAGCTTCGCTCCCGTTGTGAATGGGGAAAACCTGCCCGGTAAAAATCGATCCCTTTTCTTTTAAAATATACTCGGTGAAACCTTCAACTATCGTAATTTGTTGTACTGAATTAGATGATTGCAACATTTGTTATGGAAAAATTTGTTTTTCAAAATAATGATTACTAAAATAACTCTTTAAAAATAGAGACTTACGAAAATATTGGAAACTGAAAAAATAATTATTAAAGGAGCGCGGCAGCACAACCTCAAAAATATTGATGTTGAAATTCCGCGCAACAGCTTAACCGTCATTACCGGGCTTTCCGGTTCGGGAAAATCTTCTCTCGCATTTGATACCATTTATGCCGAAGGGCAGCGGCGGTATATAGAATGCCTTTCCGCGTACGCCCGTCAATTTCTTGATATGCTTGAGAAGCCTGACGTCGATTCAATTGAAGGATTAAGTCCCGCAATTTCAATTGAACAAAAAGCATCGTCGGGAAATCCGCGTTCCACTGTTGGAACGGTGACGGAAATTTATGATTACCTACGCCTCCTTTATGCACGCGTCGGAATTGCACACTGTTACAATTGCGGTAAACCGGTAGCCAAACAAACATCAACGCAAATAATTGAAACTATTTTAAATGATTTGAAGGGAAAGAAAATTCTTATTCTTGCACCGGTTGTTCGCGGAAGAAAAGGACATTACCGTGAACTGTTCGAAGAAATTCAAAATGATGGATTTCTGCGCGTCCGCATTGATAACGAGATTTGCGAAATCAACAAAGGTTATCAAATTGATCGATACAAAATTCACAATATTGAAATTGTAATTGATAAAGTGAAAGTTGACGATGGGGCTTCTGCGCGCATTACCGAATCGCTTGAAGTAGCGTTGAATTATGGAAACGGAAGCGTGGTTATCAACGATGGTGAAAAAGATTTTCTTTTCAGCAGACATTTGGCTTGCCTTGCTTGCGGAATCAGTTATCAAGAATTAGCACCAAATTCTTTTTCGTTCAATTCACCTTATGGTTCGTGTCCCGATTGTGAAGGACTTGGCGAGAAGAAAGAACTTGACATTGATCTCATCATTCCCGACTGGAAGAAATCAATTAATGAAGAAGGACTTGCACCTTTAGGCAAGCCTCGTTCTACGTGGATATTCACACAGCTTAAAGCGGTTGCGGATAAATTTGAATTCACTTTTGATACTCCTTTAAAAAATCTGACCAAAGAGCAAAAAGAAATTTTACTTGAAGGGACGAAAGAAAAAATTGCTTTCTCCTACACCTACGGAAGCGGAAAACCGGTAACCTACCATCATAAATTTTCAGGAATATTTGCTTACTTGCAAAATAATTTTACGAATTCAACTTCACCAAAAATTCACGAGTGGGTTGAATCGTACATGAATACCAAAACGTGCACGTCATGCAACGGTGGCAGACTAAAAAAGGAATCGCTCGCAATTACTTTTCAAGAGATGAATATCAGTCAGGTTACTGCACTTTCGATCAGCAGAACAAAAGATTTTTTTGTTTCTGTTCGCTTAAAAGGGAATGAAGAAATTATTGCCAAACCGATTTTAAAAGAAATTTCAACCAGGCTCGATTTTTTACTCAATGTTGGCTTGGAATATTTAACGCTAAACAGAAGTGCAAAAACTTTATCGGGTGGCGAATCGCAGCGTATCCGTCTGGCAACGCAAATTGGAACGCAGCTCTCCGGAGTGCTGTACGTATTGGATGAACCAAGCATCGGACTTCATCAAAGTGACAATATTAAATTAATTTCTTCCTTAAAAAAACTCCGCGATTTGAACAACACCGTAATTGTTGTTGAACACGATAAAGAAACAATGGAGCAGTCGGATTATTTAATTGATTTAGGACCAGCCGCCGGAGTTCACGGCGGTGAAGTTTGCGCGCAAGGTGAAACAAAAAAATTATTAGGAGTAAACAACGGGTTTGTTTCTTCAACAATTGATTACTTAACTGGGAAGAAACAAATCATCCTTCCGCATGAAAGAAAAAAGGGGAATGGAAAGTATTTAAAACTCAAAGGCGCTTCGGGAAATAATTTAAAAAATGTTAATCTTTCAATTCCGCTTGGCGCTTTAACCGCGGTTACCGGCGTTAGCGGTTCCGGCAAGTCTTCGTTAATAAATGAAACGCTTGTAAAAATTTTGATGAAAGAAATTTATCAATCGAAATTGGTTCCGCTTCCTTATAAAAAAATTGAAGGATTGGATAACCTTGATAAAATTATTGAAATAGATCAAACACCGATTGGACGAACTCCGCGTTCAAATCCGGCAACTTACACGGGTTTGTTCACCTTTATAAGAGATTTATTTACGCAACTGCCTGAATCAAAAATGCGCGGGTACGCCGCCGGAAGATTTAGTTTTAATGTTACTGCCGGAAGATGCGAAGATTGCGGTGGCGCGGGATTAAAAAAAATTGAAATGAATTTTTTACCGGACGTTTACGTTACCTGCGAAGTTTGTCATGGCAAAAGATACAATCGGGAAACGTTGGAAGTTTTGTACAAAACCAAATCAATTGCCGATGTGCTTGAAATGACCGTTGATGACGCGCTCGATCTCTTTGAAGATTTACCGCGCATCAAAAGAAAAATAAAAGCGTTACACGATGTAGGTTTGGGCTATATTAAACTTGGCCAGCAAGCCACTACACTTTCCGGCGGAGAAGCGCAGCGCGTAAAGCTTGCAGCAGAGCTTAGCAAAGTAAGTACCGGGAAAACGTTATATATTTTGGATGAACCGACAACCGGTTTACACTTTGAAGACGTGCGCGTTTTGTTGCATGTTTTAAACAAACTTGTTGATAAAGGGAATACCGTTATCATTATTGAGCATAATCTGGATGTCATCAAAACGGCAGATTGGATAATTGATCTTGGTCCTGGTGGCGGGGAATTCGGCGGTGAAATAATTGCCGAAGGAACTCCCGAACAGATTGTTAAAGTGAAAAAAAGTTTAACTGGAAATCATTTAAAGAAAGAATTAAAAACAACATGAGGTTTAGATGAAAAATAAATCAATTTCTGAAACAAGAGCATACCGCTTGGAAATGAATGAGAAAATTCTGAATTCCGGTTTCCGGGACTACAATAAATTTTTTGCTCTAGACAACAAAGCCTATGTGAAGGGTGCGCTGCCAGCAAAAACAAAAGAGTTAATGGGACTTGTCGCATCAATGGTTTTGCGCTGCAATGACTGCATCTTTTATCATATCGACCGTTCGATTTACGAAGGAGCCACACGCGATGAGTTAATGGAATCATTTAATATTGCATTAGTGGTCGGTGGTTCAATAGTAATTCCGCATCTTCGCTATGCATTTGATGTTATGGATGAATTGTTTGATTTGAAAAAAAATGAAAAAGCGCAGACTGAAGAAAAAGAATAAATGAAATTACTTTTTGCCACGACAAACAACGGAAAATTAAAAGAAGTAAGAAAAGTTTTTTCGGAAACAGCGTTTACAATATTATCGCTGGCAGATTTTCCACCGGTTCCGGAAATAATTGAAGATGGAGCAACCTTCGCTGAGAATGCGAAAATAAAGGCTAAAACGATTTATGATTTATTCCATGTTCCAACACTGGCGGATGATTCCGGACTTTCAGTTGATCAACTAAACGGTGAACCCGGAGTTTTTTCAGCAAGATATGCAGGAGAAAATGCATCCGATGAGGCGAACAATAAATTACTTCTCAAAAAACTTTCTAACTTTCCCGAGCCACATTATGCGAAATTTGTTTGCAGTTCCGTTTTTTATGACGGTGAAAAATTTATAGTTGCTGAAGATATAATGGTGGGAAAGATAATTCACGAACTGCGCGGTGTAAATGGATTTGGTTACGATCCCTTATTTATTGCTGAAGGTTTTTCCGTTACAAATGGAGAATTGTCATTAGAAGAGAAGAATAAAATCAGCCACCGGGCAAAAGCATTTAACCGGTTAAAAAAAATCTTTTGGTGAAACTATTATGAAAAAATATTTCACTATTGCCATTCTTTCCTTACTTGTTTTTGTCTCATGCAAAAAATCAAATACGACTCAACCTGAAGAAATTGCTCTAACTTATTACCCATTGCAAACAGGGTTACATTATAATTATAATATTTCAATTTCATACTCTATTCCTTTTTTGAAACCAAATCCAATTTCAGGTGCTTGCGCTATGAGTTATGGTGCACAAGTTTTCAGGAATGGGATAAATTACTTTCAAAAAACAGATACAAGTTGGGATGCATATGGAACATGTGTTAAGACCTCGTTCATCAGAAAAACAAATTATGGAGTTTACGTTTTTGTTGATTCAGATAGTGTTCTTAATCCATTACCTGATTCAATAAAAAAAGATGCAACTTTTGATAAAGAACTTGCACTCGTTATATTCCCACTTGAAAAAAACAAATCATGGACGGTTTTTAAGATGTCTCAGCCTAATTCACCATTGATCGAGTTTTCTGCAATCAGCACTGGACTGGATTCCGTGGATTTTCAATTAACAGATCTCAATATGAAAGCTGAAGCGCAAAAAGTTGATTATACACTTACAATGTACAAACCCGAAGTGGGGATTCATCGAAATTATAAAACTACAGTTTGGTTTGTAAAAAATATTGGGATAGTAAAGATGGAAGGAAGTGATGAAATCCTTTCCTTATTTAGTGGTGGAAATTTCCCATTTACTATTTCTACTAACAAAGGGTTTCGTGTTCAATTACTTACAAAATTTACGAAGTAATTTTTAGTTGTAAATATTGCTGAACATCGATAGGACAAAATTTATTTCTCTGCAATTACAACTTGCACCAATCCAAAAGTTAAATTGTACCTTTCAACTGTTTTGAATCCGGCATTATAAAATAATTTTACGAGATCAATTGTCTTATCAAATTCCTCAACGGAATCAGGTAAATAGTTGTACGCTTTTTTATCCTTCGATACTATCCTTCCGATCACCGGCAAAATAAACTTGAAGTACAATCGGTATAAAATTTTAAAGAGTGAATTTGTCGGCATCATGAATTCAAGGATGGTTGCTTTTCCATTTTCAGTTAAGGCGGAGTGAAATGATGAAAATGCTTCGGGGATGTTATAAAAATTTCTCACTCCAAATGCAACCGTTATGTTTGTAACTGTTGATGGTTTGAGTGGAAGTTTTTCGGCTTCCATTTGAAGATTTCTTCCAATAATCCAACCGCTCTTTTTGTTGAAGAGACGAAGCATGTTAAATGAAAAATCAGCGCCGAAGATTTTTTGCACTCCAAATTTTTTTGCTTCAATTGCAAAGTCACCGGTTCCGCACGCAACATCCAATAGAACCGCATCTTTATTGAGTTTAGTCAGTTTCAAAGCTTTTTTCCGCCAGTAAACATCAACACCGGCGCTGAGAAAATGATTGAGAAAATCGTATCGATATGCGATCGCATCGAACATATGTTTTACTTGAGTTTTTTTGTCTAGCATGTTTTACTGTAAAATTTCTTTGTTGAATAACTTCTGCCACCAATTAAAAAGTTTTTTCCCAGACCAGAGAGAAAAAAGCATACATAAAAGTCCACCGAGAAGATCAACGACATAATGGTAGCGTAAATAAACGGTGGAAAAGATGAGAAGACTTCCGCAAACAACTAAAAACCATTTTGCTTTGCTGTTGAATTTCACCGACAAATACATTACAATGGCGGTCATCATCGTATGTCCGCTTGGAAACACATCTCTTTGAACAATTAGTTGTGGATTCAGTGTTCCGCTTGGAATTGATTCGCCTGAGTTTATTATTTCTCTTAAAAAATTTGTTAGAAAAATTCCCGGCAGCTCTTGATTTGTCAGCGCAAAGTTATGCAGCATAAACCGTGGTCCGATTGCCGGAAAGAAAAAATATCCGATGTATGAAACAAAGAATCCATAGATAACTGCGAAGATAGCATAATCGGTTTCTAAATATTTTTTGTTGAAGTAAAGTGAAACGGCAAGAATCATTGGTAGGAAATAAAAAGTTGCATAAACGATTTGTAGAAATTCCGTTAACAGCGGAAAGGCGATTTTGTGTAACGCAACTGTGGGATCAGTGCCGAAAATCCAGCGGTCAATTTGGATGAGTAAATAATCGTAATCAACTTGTCTTATCGGCTTGATCATCAAATATAATTCTTTGAATGTTATAAAGATTAACGGAACCGGGTACCAATAGTGAACAAGATTTGAGATTTTTGTCCGAGAAACTTCGTTCCACTTTGCGATTCCCGCAACAAAAAGAATCATAACTGCATTCACCAAAACGAGGGAGAACCAAGCTTTTACACTTCCTGAAAAAAGTAAATTCAGAATTGTAAGAAAGAAATAAAAAACGACTACTACAAAATCCGTTGCTGAAAAGTGCTTGGAGTAATTTTTAATATATGAAATCAATATGTTTGTTTCCCTAAAATGCTGTGTGAAAGATTTGCCAAAGTGATAAAGTCATTGACCGATAATGTTTCTGCGCGCTGTGACGGTTCAATGCCGCATTCTTTTAGATCGAGCATTTCAAATATAGTATCGGCGAAGCAATTTTTTAAGGTTTTTCTTCTTTTGGAAAAAGCTGTTTTAATTAGTTGAAGATAAATTTTATCATCCGAGATAGGGACTTCATCAAATAAATTGAACCGCATTACTGCAGAAAAAACTTTCGGCTTTGGATAGAAGACATTTGGTGAAACTTTGAAACATAATTCTGGTTTTGCATATGCATTAATGAATGCAGAGAGTATTCCGAATTCTTTCGAATTTGGTTTGGAAAGAATACGCTGCGCAACTTCCAATTGCATCATCAGTATTGCGTCTGAAACATATGAACGGGATTCAATCAATTTAAAAAGTATCGGCGAAGTAATATTGTACGGAATATTTCCTACGATTCTTACTTTCTTCCCGACTGCTTCGGAAATAGTTCGTAAGTC
This sequence comes from Ignavibacteriaceae bacterium, assembly GCA_023231105.1. GTDB lineage: Bacteria > Bacteroidota > Ignavibacteria > Ignavibacteriales > Ignavibacteriaceae > UBA1563. The sequence goes on from JALNWB010000005.1 coordinate 38,841, forward strand.
GAATTTAAGAAAATCATGGTGAATTGTTTGAACGGTAGGGAAACGGTTTTGTAAATCTTCAATTACACGCGAATCTATCTCAACGGCAAATATATTTTTACATTTGTCAACCAAGAATTCCGTTAAAGCTCCAGTCCCCGGACCAATTTCAATGATAACATCGTCCGATTGAATATTCATTTCTTCGGCTATTTTACGCAGAATATTTTTGTCCTTTAAGTAATTTTGTCCAAATTTTTTTAAAGGTTTAAATTTTCTGTTGGTATTTTGAAACTCTTGTTGCATATTTTCAATAAGTAATTATTATCTTTATGAAAAACAAATGCAAAGATAATAAATAGCGGTCTCATTCCGTTACGAAAGATAAAGGGAATTGCACATGAAAGATTATATCATCAGTATCGATATGGGCGGAACAAAAATTCTTGCCGCACTGATTAATTCTAAAGAAGGTATTCATACAAGAATTAAAAAAGCAACAAAAACAAAAAACGGCAATAATAATTTTGTTAAAGCGCTATGGGGAATTACTACGGAAATAATGCAAGAAGCCGGGGTAACAGAAAAAAATGTTAAAGCAATTTGTCTCGGGATTCCCGGTTCCGTAAATCCTTTAACCGGAAGAATTGGGATTGCTCCAAACTTAAATATTAAAAACATGAACATTAAAGAACAGCTTCAACAGTTTACATCAATCCCCGTGCTGATTGAAAATGATGTAAACTTAGCAGCATTAGGTATTAAACACTTTGGACTTGGAAAAGATGTTGAAGATATGCTGGTTGTTTTTGTTGGAACAGGAATTGGTGGCGGACTTATTTTTAAAGGAAATATGCACCGCGGCGCAAGTTTTACCGCCGGTGAAATCGGGCATATGATCATTCAACCGAACGGACCGTTGTGCGGGTGCGGACAGAAAGGCTGCTTTGAGGCGTTGGCAAGTAGAACGGCTATTGTTCGTGATATTACGAAAGAAATAAAACTCGGGAAAAGAAGTTTGCTTGCAAAACTATTAAAAGAAAAAGTGCCGATTAAAAGTAAAGCGATTTCCAACGCGCTAAAAAAGAATGATACCGTAACCGTTAAAACAGTAACCAATGCTTCTGTGGTCATCGGGAAAACTCTTGCCAATATTAATAATCTTCTTAACCTGCAGATGATAGTTTTAGGCGGCGGCGTTATGGAAGCGGCGGCTGATTTTATGACCCCGATTATTAAAAAATCTTTTAAAGAAAATTCTTTAAAAGATGCCGGAAAAGCTGTAAAAATTTATGCCGCAAAACTTGGCGATGAAGCTGCGTTGTATGGCGGTATTGCACTTGCAGAAGAATTTTTAGGGATAAAAATATAAATCATCTACTCTTTTTTTCAAAACAGGTAAATTGAATGAACAAGTCAAAAATCGGATTCATTTTATTTTTTCTTTTCATTTTCAACAATTTGTTTTTATCCGCTCAAGAGAAAGATTCTTCGGTCTCAACCAACTTAAATGTTTTTATTGATTGTAATTATTGCTATGAAGATTTCATAAAAACTGAAATTGATTACATTAATTATGTTCGAGACCGCAAGCAAGCAGATGTTCACGTACAAATCACCAGGCAAAATACCGGAAGCGGTGGAAAAGAATATGTACTCACTTTGTACGGACAAAATAAATTTGAAAATTTTCGAGATACAATTGTTTTCTATACTAAACAGGCAGCTACTGAAGATGACATACGGACTAATTTAGTAAAGAAACTAAAACTTGGATTGGTTAGGTATCTTTTGCAAACACCCACCGGAGAAAAAATTACCGTCTCATTTAAAAACGAAAAAACAAATATAACGATTGATAACTGGAAGAATTGGGTTTTTAATGTAAACATTAATTCCTATCTCAATGGAGAAAAGTCTTATAGTTATTCTTCGCTTTATGGTAATTTTTCGATACGAAAAATAACCCAAGATATTAAAATAAATTTATCGCTGAACGGTTCTTATGGTGAAAGTAGGTTTGATATTGGTGATCAAATTCTTTTCAGTCTTTCCAGAAGTCAATCAGTGAATTCTTCAGTAGTGCTGAGCGCCGGAGATCATTGGTCATACGGCGGGTATGCATCTCTTTCCAACTCAACATATTCAAATAAAAAATCTCAAATTTATCTAGCGCCGGGAATTGAGTATAATATTTTCCCCTATAATGAATCGACAAGAAAACAACTTCGTTTTTTATATAGAATAAGTGACAATTATTATCATTATAACGAAGAAACTATTTATGGAAAACTACACGATAACCTGACTCAGCAAAGTTTAATGATTGCATTGGATTTAAAACAAGTTTGGGGATCAGTTTCGTTAGCTGTCGAAGGTTCAAATTATTTTTACGATTTTAAAAAAAATAATTTGTACGTTTACAGTGAATTTTCGTTACGACTTATTGAAGGGCTCTCATTTACACTTTATGGGCAATACGCAGTTATGCATGACCAGCTATCGCTTCCTAAAGGAGATGCTTCAACGGAACAGATATTATTACAGCGAAAACAACTTGAGACACAGTATCAATACTATTCATCCGTTGGATTGACCTATACTTTCGGTTCAATCTATAATAATATTGTTAACACAAGGTTTGGTAATTAAGTGGGGAGTGGACTCTCAAACCGGCGTTCAATTTCTAAGAGATTGTGATTCAATTTTTCCCACCGTGTCAGTTTTTTTTGAAGAGTTTCTTTCGTGAGATTATATGCAGCTTGTGTTTGTTTAATCAACAGGGGATTGGAATAAATCTTCTCATCTATTAAATCCGCTTCATATTTTTTTTCATCATCTTCCAACAAAGAAATTTCTTTTTCGAGATCGGCAATTTCCTTCAAAAGATGTTTTGTGCTTTGAAACTTCTTTTGCCGTAATTCTGCTTCAATTCGTTTCTGATCTTTTCTTGTTAGGATTGACGAATCAACTTTAGTCCGGATTTCTTGTTCTTCAAAATTGAGACTTTCTTCTCTTTTGGCTAAATAGTAATCGATCCCGTCTAAAAATATCTTAAAAGAATTTCGCTTTATTTCAATTACCTTATTTACAATCGGACATAGAAAATCAACATCGTGGGAAACTAATACCAGAGAGCCGTTGAAAGCCGTCAATGCTTGTTGCAGCACTTCTTTTGAAGAAATATCAAGATGATTCGTCGGTTCATCAAGTACAATTAAATTAGCTTTTGTAAGAAGAATTTTTGTAAGCGCGACACGGCTTTTTTCTCCACCGGAAAGGACTCCGATTTTCTTAAATACGTCATCTCCGCTAAAAAGGAAACATCCCAACAACGAACGCAATTGCCCGATTGTTTTTCCTTCAGAAATTCCTTCAATCGTTTCAAGAATATCTAAATCCGGATCGAGAACGTCTGCAACATCTTGCGCGTAATATGCGATTGAAGTGTTATGCCCGAGTATTCGTTCTCCTTTATCAAAAGAAATTTTATCTGCAATAATTTTAGCGAGCGTTGTTTTTCCGGCACCGTTTGGACCAACGAAAGCAATTTTTTCTCCCCGCTCAATAGTAAAATCTAAATTATTGAAAATGTTTTTTTCGCCGTAAGATTTACTTAAATGTTTTAGTTCAATATTTATTCTTCCGCTTTGCGGCGGTTCCGGGAAACGGATCGTAATATCATCCTTGCTTTCCGGGAGTTCAATCAATTCAACTTTTTCAAGTTGCTTTATTCTGCTTTGAACTTGTTTCGCCTTGGTGGCTTTGTAACGGAATCGTTCAATAAAATTTTCTGTCTCTTTAATTTTCTTTTGTTGAAGCAGATACTGCTGTTCCAACATTCCATTTCGCTCTTCGGCAAATTTTAAATATGCATCATATTTTCCGTTGAACGAAGTAATCTTCCCTAAAAATATTTCAAGCGTTTTGTTTGTAACTTCGTTTACAAAATGTTTATCGTGCGAAACGAGCAGTAATGCACCTTTATATCCCTTTAAAAAACTGATGAGCCATTCAAGTGAATCCAAATCGAGATGATTGGTCGGTTCGTCCATCAGCAAAACATCATTTTGAGAGATAAGAATTTTTGCAAGAGCAATCCGCATTTGCCAGCCGCCGGAAAGCTCATCTGTCATTCTTGAAAAATCAGATTCTTCAAATCCAAGTCCGGCTAATATTTTTTCAGTTCTTGCATTCGCGGTGTAACTGTCCAACTCTTCAAGTTTATGATGTACTTCTCCAAGTTGATTTACAAGGTCGTTCTGCTCTTCATCGCTTAAAGAAGAATTGGAAAGAAGTGAAGTTAGTTCATCTTCTTTTTCGTGAAGAAACTTAATATCTGTAAGCGCTGAAGCTGCTTCTTCAACTAAAGTTTTTCCTTTGTGGAGAATATTTTCCTGCGGAAGATAACCGAGCGAAATTCTTTTTTGTTTTGCAACCACTCCGTTTTCCGGTTGGAGAGTTCCGTAAATAATTTTTAAAAGAGAAGATTTTCCCGTACCGTTAGCACCGACCAGCGAAATTTTATCTCCGGCGTTTATCTTGTAAGAAATATCTCTAAAAAGATAATTCCCGCCGAACTGAAGCGAAATGTTTTGAAGATCTATCATTGAATTTTATTGTCTGATAATTGCAATTTTTCCGGTTGCAACAGAATTCCCTTCTTTATCATAAGCTACGATCAGATAAATTCCTGTATTTACAAATTTCCCTTCATTATTTCTTCCATCCCAAAAAGCAATTTTCCCGCCGGGAGAACTAAACTCTTGTATCAAGTTACCGGCAATCGAAAGTATTTTTATATCACTGTCTTTTATCAGTCCATCGATTGTTAACAGTGAAGAATTTTTACCAATTAAAAACGGGCTGGGGGAAGTTTCAATTGAAGAAAAAGTTGTGTTCGGAGCCAACGCAGTTGTATAGAAAGCAGTTAATCCGCCATCTACCGCCGCATAGACGATTCCATTTTTTTCATCGATCGTAAGTGATTTAATTTGATCGGAAAGCAGCGGGCTATTTTTGCTATCGAATGTTGCAAGCAGCGAAGAACCGTCGGTTGCCGCAACAATTAATCCTTGATTTGTTCCAACCCATTTTCTATTAATAGCATCCACCGCCAAACAATTAATTGCCTGCTGACGCAGACTAAAAACCGAAGTAATTTTTAACGCTGATGAGGATGAAGTTAAAATTGCATCGGGATTTGAAATTACATTTACGCCGGAATTTGTTCCCACCCACAACTCACCCCGTTTATCGAGTGCAAGGGCAAAGACGCTGTTACTGTTTAATCCGCTTACGTAACCAGCGCGGTCATCTGATGTAGCTGTATCAGATATTGTAGATTTTTCATTGAAATAATATAACCCGGACTTTTTTGTTGAGGCTTCGGAGACAAACCATTTAGTATCATATTGATCTATAGCAAGTAAAATATATTGAATAATATCAGGGTCAGGTGTGTTTTTAAAACGATACCAGGTGCTGTCTGGAGTTAAGATGCTTAAAACTATTTTATCAGCGGGGTCGTGGTTAAGGATCCACAAATTATCTTTGGAATCGGTTTTCATATCGCCAATAACTAAAAAATCTGGATAAGCTGTCATGCCGATTAACGGAGTATTATTTATTGAAAAAGATTGGATGGTAGAATCATTCTTTACTCTTACAAATCCGCTTCCCCAATTTGCGAAGTAAACAGAGTTGTCTGAACCGATTGAGACTGCATGGAAAGCATTTGAAAGCAACGGTGCAGAAGTAACATCAAAAGTTTTCCACGAGGAACCATTGTATTTAAAAAAACCTACTCCGCCAATATCTTTTCCGGTAGCGACCCATAGATTACTTTTTTGATCGACAGCCATGTCAAAGAAAATATTCGCTTTTGGTCCGTTGGGAGAAATATTAGTCTCTCCATCTCCATAATTAAAAACTATTCCGAAATTTGATGCTAACATAATTTCATTATTACGGACTGCTAAAATTTTTGTTGCCCCAATATATTGTTGAGAAATAAAAGGTGAAACCGTGCTGTTGGTATAAGAATAAACTTTTCCGTCGGTCAAAAAATAAAGCGAACCGTTCGTAACTATAAAGTCGGTAATTACATTGTTTGCGAACGAAGGTAATATTTGTTGCCACGTATTTGCAGTAAAGATTGAAAATCCTTTTGGAGAAGAAATGAAAATAGTATCGTGATACGCGTCAATTTTGTAAATGGTATTTGAACTCAAACCATCTATTGTAGTAAACGTATTCCAAGATTCCGGCGCCACTAAATTTGTTGTTCCGGCTTTTTGTACCGCAATACCGGAAGATGTTGCGGCATAAATGATATTATCTTTTTTATAACTGTAATTCACCTCAATGTTTGAAGCGAAATTTCCCAGCTTAAAAAAAGTATCGTAAAAACTGAGTGTTGTTGTGTTGATAATCGAAAGTCCAAATGAAGTTGAAACGAATGCGGTGTCTCCGTAAACAGCAATTGCATTAATCTTTTTTTCTGTTCGTTCCGAATTATAAACATCAAAAATATTCTTAAAAATTTTTGTGGTTGGATTGTACACATCAATTTTTCCGTTTTGCGATCCAAACCAAATATTTCCGGAAGAATCTTTTGCTACAGCCGTTATCGGTGAACCGTTCATGCCTTCCGTCTTTGTGAAAGTTTTGTAAGTGGAATCTTTAAAATTATAATAGAAGGCGCCTCCTTCTGTTCCAGCCCAAATTCCGTCCGAAGTTACAACTGCAGAAGAGACGTTATTCATGCTTGAATAATTTTGCCAGCCCGTCGTCAGTTGTGCTTCGGTTGATAAACTAACAATAAAAAATAAGAAGATGATTTTTTTGTAATTCATAATTGCTCATTAATTTTATGAAACTTTCCATTTGAAAAGAAGACGTAAAGTGTTCCTTTCACCCGTTTTATCGGAAAAGATAATTGCTTCCCGGTTTTCAAATCAAAATTAAGATTTTTTTTGTTATCAAAAAGTAGAAAATAATTATCCTTGTAATGTTGAAGAATTATGTTTCCACTTTCGTCTGAAATTATTCCAATGCTTTCATTCCAACTTGAAAGATACGATTTGCTTAAAACATTTATCTGTATTTGTTCTTTCAAATAGTACTGTGTAAGCGCTTCAAATTGAAGTTGATAGACCGGCACATCGCCTACTTTTGCAGGAATTGTTAAAAACGTGATGGAAGAATATTCGCTTGCGGAGAATTCTTTTTTTAGTTCTTCAATTGCAACAACTGATTTTATTGAAATGTCCCGCCAAATAATTTCTTTTTGGAAAAAGGAAAAAGTGTAAATCGAAAAAATCATCAAAAGAGAAAATAAGATTGCAAGTTTCTTTTTATTGAATGTGATGAAAACTAAATAACAAACTAACAATACAAATCCGGCTGAAGGTAAGTAAAGATACCAGCGCATAAACAATCTGCTTGCCGGCAAGATTGTTAGGATGATAAAAAGTGAAAGAACCCAAAAAAGTTTATCGAATCTCTTTTTGTAAAGAAGAAATGAAAAAGTAATCAACCCGATTCCGCCGGCAATAAACGCAACTGTTTGATGTGCAAAGAGAACCTGCTGAACTTCCCTTGGTGAAAAAGGAAAGAGGAGAAAACCGCCAAAGAAAAAATAATTTTTTACAATAGTGAATAAACCGGCGCTGCCGTGCGCATCTTGTGCAGTGAAAACATTATTATTAAAAAGGAGGAGTCGGAGTAAAATAAATCCGATCAAAAAGAGAAAATAAACTCCCGATTTTTTAAGAGCAGACTTGACAGAATTTCCTTTTTCATTTAAAAAATAATCTGAGATAAAAATTACAAACGGAAAACTGAAAGCTGCCTCTTTTGAAAGCATTGCCAGAATGAAAAAAAAGATAGAAGTAACGGTAACTTTAAAATTTTTAAGAAAGCTCAGCAAGGCGAGAAAATATAACCCAAACAACAGACGGTCAAATAAAGCGGTGTGCCAAAGTAACGCGTAATCATTTCCCGGAAAGACTAAAAAGAGTATAGCTGCAGAGTATGCGAGCATCGGATTTTCAATTTTACGGGAAATAATTTTCGCGAATTGGAAGAAGATAAAAGTGTTGACAATTTGAAGGAGAATATTAAAAAGGCGGTAGAGAAGAACATTGTCTCCGGCAAAGAAAGTTAAAATTCCGGAAACAAAATTTCCAAGCGGACGATAGTAAAATCCATCGTAAGTTTTTTTTTCGAATAAACTTGGCAGTTGGGAAAAACCGGAAACCGTATTTCTTTTTATGAAAGCAATTTCATCACTAAAAAAAGGAATTTGAAGAGAAGGCGCAAAAATTAAAAGTCCTGCAAACACAAGAACGATGAAAAAGAAATAATCTTTTTTTGTTTCACTTATGTTCTGAAGGCGTTGATAAAACCTCATGTTGCTTTGAGTATCAACCGGCAAAGCTTACAGGCTTTTAATTACGTTTGCCATTTCCATAGCTGTTAGGGCTGCATCCCAACCTTTGTTTCCGGCTTTTGTTCCGGCTCGTTCAATTGCTTGTTCAATCGTGTCGGTTGTAAGCACGCCGAAGGCAACTGGAATTCCATATTTTAAAGAAACTGACGCGATCCCTTTACTTACTTCACTGGCAATAAAATCGAAATGAGGAGTTGCTCCGCGGATAACCGTTCCCAAACAGATTATGGCATCATATTTTTTTTGTTCGGCAAGTTTAGCGGCTGCCAATGGAATTTCAAATGAGCCGGGAACTTTTACTGTTGTGATATTTTTTTCTTCCCCGCCATGACGGACTAAACAGTCAACGGCTCCTTCAAAAAGTTTAGCCGTGATAAAATCATTAAACCGGCTTAAGACTATACCGATTTGCAAATCTTTTGCGGTGAGGTTTCCTTCGATAATTTTCATACTTAATCTCGTTTTTGTTAAAATCAGTAATTCAAAAATATTCTATTCAACTTAATTAAAAAAGGATGATCAACAATTTACCATTCGTTTTTCAAGCGATTTCCTTTTCATCGATTCAAAAGTGCCAAGCGGAGTATAAAATCGCCCGACATTATTTACGTCGGAGCGGGTTCCTCCATGAAAATCCGAACCGCCGGTTCCGTAAAGAAAATAGTTTGTTGTTATTCCTTCATAATACTTCATTTGCTGGGCTGAATGAGAAGGATGATAAATTTCGAATCCGTCGATATTTGCTTTTATCAATTCGCGGATTGTTTCTTCCGGCAAAGCGCCGGGATGAGCAATAACCGCAATGCCGCCGGCATCCTGAATTATTTTTATTGCATTTGCAGGGGAAACATAATATTTTTTTTCGTAGGCGGGAGAATTATTGCCTAATAATTTTTGAAAAGCCTCGTAAAAAGATTTCACAATTCCTAATTTTACCAAGGCGTCCGCTATATGAGGTCTGCCCACTACCGAAGTTTCGGAAAAAGCTAGAACATCTTCTATCGTTATGGAGTACCCGAGGTTATTTAACTTTGTAATAATTCTTTCGGCTCTTTTTATTCGTTCCGACTTAAAGAGGGTAAGATATTTTGTGAATTTTTCGTCTGCGATATCTATGAAATATCCGAGGATATGCAAATCCCGTTCGCCGTCTTGAGAACTCAACTCAATTCCCGGAACGATCGTAATCCCTAAATTTTTTCCTAACGCAATGGCAGAAGGGATAGCATCAACAGTATCATGATCGGTTATAGCTAAAACGGAAATATCTTTTTCGCTAACTTTTTCGAGAAGTTCTTGAGGTGTAAAATACCCGTCGGAAAATTTCGTATGTGAATGAAGATCAATTTTTGAGGGCATTTTGTCAATTCTTAGTCGAACATTTCTTTAAATTTCGCGTAGTTAATTATTCGAAGTTTATTACCTTCGAGTTCAATAAGTCCTTTTTTAGAAAAAGAATGAAGCGTACGGGAAATCGTTTCGCGCGAGGTTCCTGCCATATTTGCTAAATCATGCTGGAACGGAAGCTTATCAATTTCAACAACGCCTTGTTTTATTTTTCCGATGTCATCCGCCAATTGTAAAATTACCGTCGCCACTTTCCCTTCGGCATCTTTTAAAGAGAGCGACTTTATTTTCATATCGGCGCCTCGAAGACGTTTGGTAAGTTCCGTTAGTAACGAGATGGAAACTTCAGGATGATTATAAAGCAAGTCAAGAAAGTCGCTTCGTTGTATGAGAAATAATTCCGTGTCTTCAATTGCGGTAACATTTGCGGAACGGTTTTGACCGTCGAGGATAGCCATCTCGCCAAAGAAATCGGAATCGGTGAGAATTGTAAGGATAACCTCTCTACCGTCATCGCTGGTGCGCGATACTTTCACCTTTCCATTAACAATAACAAAGAGAGCGGAGCCGGTTTCATTCTCCAGAAGTATTACTGCTTCCTTTTCGAATTTCCGAAAATTTCCAAGAGCGGCAATTTTATCTAAAGTGGGCTCATCTAAATCTGTAAAAATGGGGACGTATTTAAGAAAATCATCTTTTATGGCCATTGTGTTTCCTATCTTTTGATTTTTCTATATTGAATATACTTTCAATGAAAACTAAAATCAATACAAGTTTGAGAAATAATCTTCTCTTTTAATTGATATTATTTTCAATCTTAGCTAAATTTGCTCTGTAATTTATTTATTATTTGAACTAAGGAGATCATTATGGCAATTAAAGTTGGAATAAACGGATTCGGAAGAATCGGAAGATTAGTATTTAGCGCATTAGTTGATAAAGGCTTGCTCGGAAAAGAAATTGATGTTGTAGCGGTTGTTGACGTTACCACTGATGCAAAATATTTTGCTTATCAATTAAAATATGATTCTGTTCATGGACAATTTAAAGGAACGATTACCACAGAAAAAAGCACTCCTTCTGCCGAAGCTGACGATGTGCTTGTTATAAACGGCAATAAAGTCCGTTGCGTTTTGGCTACTAAAGACCCAAGCCAGTTACCGTGGAAAGAATTAGGCGTTGATTTTGTTGTTGAATCAACCGGATTGTTTACCGATTCTGAAAAAGCAAAAGGACATTTAGCCGCAGGCGCTAAGAAAGTTATTATTTCAGCTCCGGGCAAAGGCGATGTTAAAACTATTGTTATCGGCGTTAACGATAATGAATATGATGCATCAAAACATCATATTATTTCCAACGCATCCTGCACAACAAACTGTTTAGCCCCTCTTGTGTATGTTTTATTGAAAGAAGGAATTGGAATTGAAACCGGTTTAATGACCACAATCCACTCTTACACAGCAACGCAAAAAACTGTTGACGGTCCTTCCAAAAAAGATTGGAGAGGCGGACGTGCGGCTGCAATTAATATTATTCCGTCATCAACCGGCGCGGCAAAAGCGGTTGGCGAAGTTCTTCCTGAAACAAAGGGAAAATTAACCGGAATGTCTTTCCGAGTTCCTACTGCCGATGTTTCTGTTGTTGATTTAACCTTCAGCGCAAAACGCGATACTTCCATTGAAGAAATTGATTCGTTAATGAAGAAAGCTTCCGAATCTTATTTGAAAGGCATCCTCGGATATGCAAATGAAGAAGTTGTTTCGACAGATTTTATTCATGATCAACGCTCTTCAATCTATGATTCTCTTGCAACCCTTCAGAATAATTTGAAAGGTGAAAAGAGATTCTTTAAAGTTGTTTCCTGGTATGATAACGAATGGGGTTATTCCAATCGTTGCGTTGAATTGTTATTGAAAATAGCAAAATAAATTTGTTATACTTTTCTCCCTCCTCTTTTTTAGAGGAGGGAAGAAAACTAAAATTCCAAAAGACAAATACCAAAATTCAATTCCCAAAGATTTTGGGATAAAAATCAAAAATAATTCCTTATAAAACTGGGATTTGATATTTGTCTTTTGATATTTTTCGCTTGACGCTAATAATTTCCCTTTTCAAGTTCTTTTTTTCTGTTCTGAAGTTGAATCCCTTTCTTCATCAATTCCAAAGCTTCTTCCTCGTCTTCTGCTTTTTCTAAAAGAGTATGATTTTCAGTAATTTCTTTTTCAAGATGAAAGAGTTTGAAAGACTTTATCAAATCGCTCGCATATTTTAAAAACCGCTTCTCTTTATTCTCCGGTTTTCGTATGTCCCACACGTCGCTGATGAGGTATTTCTCAAAAGTAATTTCAAGTAGATATTCCTGCAGTTTTTCATCTTCAATTTTTTCGAGCAGGGTACTGATGCGCAGAGGTTCATCGTTGATCAAAGCATCGTAAACTAATTGAGCAAGCGTTTTGTGATACGGTATTTGAAACTCGCCGGGATTCACGTGGTCAAGCAAATACCGGGTGATCTGTTCATTCTCTTCAAATAAAAGAATAATAATTTCCTGCTCATTTCTGAATTCCGAAGGAAGCATTTTCACTTCAACAGCTTCTGCAATTTCTTTCTGCTGAATTTTTTCTTTTTGATTTTGTTCCTGTCCGGCAAATTTATTTGTTCCGGCAATAGCTTTTTCAAGTTCGGCTTCGAGTAGTTTTTCTCTCAGTCCGAATTTTTCCGCAATTGATTTTAAAAGAAAACTTCTCTTCAATTCATCGTTGAGCAAAGCAATCGGTTTAACAAGTTCGCGGATCGCTTCAGCGGATTTTACTGCGTCGTTAAAATATCCTTGCTCTTCAAATATTGCTGTCCGATATTCTAAAAAATTTACCGCGCGGGAAATAATATCAAGAAAGGCATCGCTCCCGTTTTTCTGAACGAACGAATCGGGATCTTCGCCCCGAGGAAGTGTTGCGATCTTTATGTTCATGTTTTGCTTTAAAAGAATTTCGATACTCCGCATGGAAGCTTTAACACCGGCGGTGTCGGCATCAAACAAAAGAACCGTATTTTTTGTGTAGCGGGAAAGAAGTTGAACTTGTTCATCGGTAAACGCTGTGCCTGAAACCGCAACAACATTTTTAATCCCGTGCTGATGAAGAGAAATTAAATCCATATATCCTTCAACCACAATTGCCAAATCCTGGCGGCGGATCTCATCCTTCCCGTGCGAAAGGCCGTAGAGCGTTCTTCCTTTGTGATAAACTTTTGATTCCGGTGAGTTTAAATATTTTGCAGCACCTTCGCGGGAATCAAAAATTCTTCCGCCGAAACCAATTACTCTACCGTTCGGAGAAAAAATCGGGAAGATCATTCTTCCGCCAAATTTATCGTACAATTTTCCTTTTTCAGATTTACCGATTACGCCAAGCTGCAAAGCTTTGTCAAGATCGATATTATTTTTATTTAGGAAGTTTACCGTTGCATCCCAATGATCGGGGCAGTAACCAAGACCGAAGGCGCGCAATGTTTGCGGTTTTATTTTCCTGTCCTCAAAATATTTACGTGCAATGTTTCCTTCTTCTTCTTTTAAAAGATTATCGCTGAAAAATTTTGCAACTGAAGTGTTAATGTCGTAAAGAATTTCCGTTTCACTCTGCTCTGCTTCGCTTTTCTGATCTTCATATTCGAGTGTAATGCCAAGCTCGGCAGCCATTTCTTGCACAGACTCGACAAACGATATTTTTTTGTACTCCATTAAAAATTTGAAAACATTTCCGCCCGCATGGCAACCGAAACAATGATAGATTTGTTTATCCTGGCTAACCGTGAACGAAGGAGTTTTTTCGTTGTGGAAAGGGCAGAGTCCGATGTAATTATTTCCGCGTTTACGCAGTTGCACGCTATTTGAAATTACATCAACAATATCTGCCGAAATTCTAATTTGTTCTATTTGTGCTTCTGAAATTCTCATAAGTAAATATAAAAAATTTCAGGATGAGGAAGGTTATCCATACTTCTGAGGTTTTTAAAACCTCGGAGGTTTAAGTTATATTACCAACAAATTTTATGACAATTACAGATTACAAAACCATGATAGCAAAAAGCATTCTTTTTATTCTTCCCCAAAAGAATTTTAACGAGGTAGAATTTCTTACAACCAAAAGCACACTGGAAAAAGGCGGTTGTAATATTTTTATTGCGTCGGATGCAAATTCTTTTTGCGAAGGGAAAAACGGACTAAAAGTTAAAAACGATGTTTCACTTTTTAACATTAATGAAAATAATTTCGGCGCAATTGTTTGTGTTGGAGGAAGCGGAGTTAAAGACTATTGGAACAATCAAGTCCTGCACAAAATTGTCCGGAAGTTTTTTGAAAAGAAAAAAATCACCGCTGCAATTTGTTCTGCGCCTGTAATTTTGGCAAATGCGGGAATTCTAAAAAATATTGCTGCGACCTGTTACCCAGATGATAAAGCGGAACTAATTAAGGGGGGTGCAGAGTTTAAAGATGTAAATGTTGTTATTAGAAAAAATATTATCACTGCAAAAGATGCACAAGCAAGCGAAGAATTTGCGGAAGCAATTTTAACAAAACTAAATGAGTAATCCATAATCTGACAGAGACAGAACTAAATAATACTAACTCAACGAACGAATGATTGAATGGTTGCATGATTGAATGAAAAACAGAAAATTTTAATTAATTCTAAATTAAACCCATTCATCCATTCATTTTCATTCATCCATTCTGTCTCAAGTTTTTATCGCACAAGTATTTTAACTAACCATCTAATTGATTAATGAGATCATTAACTAAAAAATATTGTAACAGTTTAACAAAGTATTCGCGGTATAAAACGCGAGAAGTTTTTATCGGCGATATTCCTCTCGGCGGAAATAATCCCATCCGCATTCAATCAATGACGACAACCGACACGATGGACACTATTGCAACGGTTGAACAAACCATCCGCATGATAAATTCAGGTTGTGAATACGTTCGCATAACTGCACCAAGTTTAAACGAAGCGCAAAATCTTTCCGAAATAAAAAAAGAATTGAAACGGCGCGGATATAACATTCCGCTGATTGCCGATATTCACTTTACACCAAACGCGGCAGAACTTGCTGCAAGAATAGTGGAGAAGGTCCGCGTTAATCCCGGCAATTATGTTGATAAGAAAAAATTTGAAACGATTGACTACACACAAAAAGAATACGAAGAAGAAATAGAACGCTTGTACGAACGCTTCACGCCGCTTGTAAAAATTTGTAAAGAATATGGAACGGCAATGCGCATCGGAACAAACCACGGTTCGCTTTCAGACAGAATTTTAAGCCGCTACGGCGATACTCCGCTCGGCATGGTTGAATCCGCTTTGGAATTTTTGCGCATCTGCGAAGAGAATAATTATCATCAAATTGTTCTTTCGATGAAAGCAAGCAACACGCAAGTCATGGTTGAAGCCTATCGTTTGCTTATAAATAAAATGGAAGCGGAAGGAATGAATTATCCGCTGCACCTTGGAGTAACGGAAGCCGGAGACGGAGAAGACGGACGAATAAAATCAGCAGTTGGAATTGGTGCGTTACTCGAAGATGGAATAGGAGATACAATAAGAGTCTCTTTAACCGAAGCTCCGGAATATGAAGCTCCAGTCGCGATTGCTTTGGCGAATCGTTACAAAGGAAGAGAAAAACATCAGCCGATTGTTGAAATTGAAGAACATCCGTGCGATCCGTTTTCTTATAAACGAAGAGAAACTTTTGAATTGATCGGCATAGGCGGAAACAATGTGCCGCGTGTAATTTCAGATTTTAGTTTTTCTAAAATTGAAAAAGAAAATGATTTAAACGCGATCGGATATTTTTATGATGAAGCTACAGACAAGTGGAATATGACCGATATGGCTTCAGACTTCATTTATCTTGGTAATAATTCTCTTCCATTTACGGCGCCAAACGGATTACGTTTAATTAATAATTTTGAAACATGGAAATCAATTAAAGAAAAAACTTCGTGTTACCCGTTATTCAAAAATTATTCATCGTATAAAAAAGAAAAAAGCTCACCCGGAATTTTCAACTTCATTTCCACTTCACTAAATGATCTGACGGTTGAAACATTACATGAAATCAAAAATGATGCTTCCGTAATTCTCATCCTTGAAACCGAAAACCTGCACGGCATGGCCGAACAGCGGCGTCTCTTTTTCGAATTAATAAAAAATCAAATTAAAAATCCCGTAATCGTAAAAAGAAATTATCAAAATATTTCTCTTGAAGAATTCAGACTATTTTCCGCAACAGACTTTGGCGCTCTATTGATCGATGGTTTCGGTGACGGAGTTTGGGCTGAAGTTTCTTCCCTGGAAATTTCTTCAAAAGAATGCAACAGAATTTTGTTCGGTGTTTTGCAGGCTTCGCGCGTGCGAATCTCAAAAACAGAATACATCGCATGTCCATCTTGCGGAAGAACGCTTTTCGATCTCCTTGAAACCACAGACAAGATCAGAAAACGAACCGAACATTTGAAAGGAGTAAAGATTGCCATTATGGGCTGCATAGTCAACGGTCCTGGAGAAATGGCGGACGCAGATTATGGATATGTCGGTTCCGGTCAAGGCAAAATTACTCTGTATCGCGGTAAAGAAATTGTCCGGCGGAACATTTTGTCGGAAAACGCTGTTAATGAGTTAATAGAACTTATAAAAGAAGACGGAAATTGGGTAGAAATTAAGGGGGAAAACTTTTTACCATAAAAAGTTGGTAATTTTCGCCGAATCTTTTAAATTGGAATTGAAAAAAATGAAAATCAGGTATTTGAAAACGTATATAAATAAGTCAAAAATCAGAACTCTTTATTTGCATAACCACAT
>JALNWB010000006.1 GCA_023231105.1 Ignavibacteriaceae bacterium
ACAGGCTCTTCCCCGCTCGGTCTTTACAAAGAGCTTATTAAGTTGAACAAGAAAGGAGTTGTTTCATTCCAGTATGTAACAACGTTCAATATGGATGAGTACGTCGGTTTAGCTGAGAATCATCCGCAAAGCTACCACTATTTTATGTTTCATAATTTTTTCAATCATATTGATATTGATAAAAAATATATCAACATCCTAAATGGAAATGCAAAAAATCTAGAAAAAGAATGTCTTGCTTACGAAAAGAAAATTGCAAAGAGCAGTGGAATAAATTTATTTATCGGTGGAATTGGACCCGATGGGCATATCGCTTTTAATGAACCCGGTTCTTCTCTCGGTTCCTTAACAAGAGTAAAGACTTTAACGATGGATACTATTATTGCCAATTCTCGATTCTTTGATAACGATGTGAATAAAGTTCCAAAAACTGCATTAACGGTTGGAGTAAAAACCGTTCTTGATGCAAAAGAAGTTTTGATTATTATCAGCGGACATGCAAAGTCGCGTGCGCTTGCCAAAGTTGTTGAAGAAGGCGTTAACCATATGTGGACGGTTAGCGCATTACAGCTTCATCCTAAAGGAATGATCGTTTGTGATGATGCTTCAACTGTTGAATTGAAAGTAGGTACGGTAAATTATTTTAAAGATATTGAAGCGCCAAATTTGAATCCCGATTCGCAATTGCATTATCACAGATAAATTTATAAACACTTTAAGTTCAGCGTTTTGATTCTCTTACTTCCTTAAAAAAGTTTTGGAGAAGAGTTTGAGATTCCTTTTCTAAAATTCCGGAGTAAACTTTAATGGAATGATTATACTTTCCATCTTCCGGTAAATTATAGATAGAGCCGCAAGCACCAAACTTTACATCGAAGGAGGCAAAGTAAATATTGGAAACTCGTGCAAGCAGTGCCGCCCCGGTACACATAAGGCAAGGTTCTAAGGTAACATAAAGATCGCAGCCGGTTAGTCTTTCTTCCTGAAGTGTATTTGCAGCGGCGGTAATAGTAATCATTTCTGCGTGCGCGGTCGGGTCTTTTAATCTTTCTGTTTGATTATGTCCCCTGCCGATGATTCTTCCCTCTTTAACAATTACAGCGCCAACGGGGATTTCCTTTTCATCAAAGGCTATTTCTGCCTCTTGTAGTGCGGCGTACATAAAACGATAATTCTCTTCACTAAAAAGCATGGTAATAATTTAGTTAGTTGATAGTAAAACTCATCTCAAAATCGGAAGAATGTTCTGTTGAGAATTTTATAGCATGAATGTATCAAACATATATTTCCAAAGGATGAGAATTTTAAGTTAAAACTTAAGAAATCTTTGTAATTGTTCCGTGTAAATATCGAAACAACTTTCTCTGATATTCAAATTTAACCTTCCGATTATTTTTTTTTGATGAATTTAAAGTTTTTTAAAAAAAGACTTGCTTTTTAAATAAATGTCATTTAGATTTACACCATGGATTCATTATGCTTACCCCCCATAGTGAATCTTTCCCACGCCCGGTAGCCCTCCACCGGGCATTTTTTTGCCATTTCAAAAAACTTTCCCCAAATTAAAAATAGTCTTATGTGAAAGATTATTGTTTAGAGCAGAATGTGAAGTATGTAATCTACTTTTTCAAGGTTATCGTTTCCCCATTTTTATTTCTAAACATTTTATATTCTTCATTGTACATTCTATATTTCGTTTAGCAATTCAATAATTTTCTCAACTAATAGTCAAATAGACTAAGTACGTGAATAATGTCATTCTTATTAGTAATACCATCCATCGATATTAAAAACGGTAAAACCGTTAGAGTTGTTCAAGGTATTCCCGAATTAAATTGCAAGGAATATGACAGCAACCCCGTAGAGATGGCGAAAATATGGCGTGCAGAAAATTCCAAAATGCTTCACATCGTTGATTTTGATGCGATACACGGAGACAACTGTAAAAATATTTCTCTGCTTGAAGAGATTTGTAATTCTGTTATTATACCGGTTGAATTTGCCGGCGGCATTCGCAGTTTAGAAGATGCAAATAAATATCTATCGTTAGGGGTAAGCCGTGTTGTTATTTCAACTATGGCATTGGATAATCTTCCTGAATTCAAAAAGGTGTTCGAAACTTTCGGGCCAAAAAAAATTGTTGTATCGCTTGATGTTATTGAAAATGAAATTGTTATTAAAGCAAGAAAGATCAAAACCGGTATTCTTCCTGTTGCATTTGCCTTAAAATTAAAAGATATTGGAGTAGAAAGATTTATTGTTACCGATGTTAAGAGAAATGGAATGATGCTTGGACCGAACATCGAACTTTCACGATCAATTGCTGAAGCTACAGAAGCAAAAGTTACTCTTTCCGGAGGTATTAGAAATAAAGATGAACTTATGGATGTTCAGGCTTTGTTACCATTTGGAATTGATTCGGTTATAGTAGGACGCGCTTTATACGAAAACCGTTTTCCTTGCCAAAAGTTATGGCGTGTTGCTGAACTAGGAATTTTTAACTAGAGGAATTTCATGAAACAAGAAACATCTCTTTCAGTTCACAGCAGTTTTTGGTCTAATTTCTTTAAGAAGAAAACAGAAATACCGTTACTACTTTCGATTCTAAAAGAAATGCCGCCGTTTAATGAATTAAGAAAATCAGAATTAGATGAAATTTTGAGAATTGTTCATGAAAGAAATTATGTTGCGGGAGAATATATCTTTCTTCAAGATGATCCCGGTATCGGTTTATATTTTTTACTTGAAGGTGAGGTAAGTATTTACCGTGAATCCCTTTCGAAATTAAGAGTAAAACTAGCTAATTTTTCTATGGGAGATTTTTTTGGCGAATTAGCTCTCATTGATCGAGGCAATCGTTCTGCTTCTGCTATTGCAGACACCAATTGCAAAATCGGTATTATCTTTAAACCCGATTTGGAAGAAATTATAAAAAAGAAACCCAAAATTGGTGTTGCTGTTCTTTCAGGTCTATCGAAAATAGTCGTTACGCGACTTCGGAATTTAAATGAAGAATATATTTCAATACAAGAAGAAAGAATAACTAAGAAGGAGGAACTCCATGGAACTTCAATTTAGTAAAATTTTAGTGCCGATTGACTTTTCCGATTTTTCAAAATCAGCGTTAAAATATGCGGTTACTTTTGCTCAACAATATCACTCGAAATTGATCCTGATTTATGTTATGGAGCCGGTGATCTATCCGCCGGATTTTAGTATGGGACAAATAACTTTACCAACTGTTAATTTCGAAATGGATAAAAGAGCAAAAGAAGAGTTGGACAAATTAGCCGAATCGGAAATCAGCTCTTTAGTTCAGGTGCAAACTGTTATTAAAACCGGTAAACCTTTTGTAGAAATTATTGACACTGCAAAAGAGGAGGATGCCGATTTAATTATTATTTCTACACATGGACATTCCGGAGTTGAACATATTTTATTCGGCAGTACGGCAGATAAAGTTGTTCGCAAAGCCCCTTGCCCGGTTCTCACTTTGCGCGAACCGATTAAAGGATTTGATTATAAAGATATGATCAAGAAATAGTTGATAGTTTTCAGTTAGTAACTTTAAGCAGAAAATGTCAATCTTTATTTTTAAGATCGACATTTGGAAGCATAATCTTGTTTAAATATTGAATCTGTACTCGAAGAAATTATGCAATATTCAGAAACATCAGCAAAAGGAAATAACTACTTTGGGATTTCACTACCGCATGACTATTGCTGATCTTTTATGAGAATTGTCTCACTTCCATTTTGTTTCTTATTCAATCACTTTCTTTCCCTTTTACTTGAAAAAAGAATTTCTTACTCCTATATTAAACATCAGAAAAAAGCGAAAAGTTTTCATTCTTTGTAAGAGGCTTTAAATTGAAAAACGTAAACGGTACCATAAAGAAAATCGCTATTAATACCGGCGGTGGAGACGCTCCCGGTTTAAATGCAGTTATCCGTGCTGTTACAATAACAGCATTAAATAAAGGCTGGGAAGTTATTGGTATTCGGGACGGTTATAACGGAATTTTCTTACCGGAAAAATATTCCAACGGAACAGGACTGATTAATCTTACCTACGACAAAGTTGCTTACATCACCGGGCAAGGCGGAACAATTTTAGGAACCACTAACCGCGGCAATCCTCTCAAATTTCCAATGAAAGATACTAAAGGAAATATTGTTGAAATTGATAGATCTGATGAAATACTTGATGCCTTCCGGAGAAACAAGATTGATGCTTTAATAGCAATTGGTGGAGACGGTTCTCTTTCCATTGCAAATGTATTTGCTAAAAAAGGATTGAAAGTTATCGGCGTTCCGAAAACAATTGATAACGACCTTGACAAAACCGTTATTACTTTTGGCTTTGATACTGCGTTAGGTTTTGCCACTGAAAGTTTGGATAGACTACATACTACGGCGCAGTCGCATGGAAGAATTATGGTTGTAGAAGTTATGGGAAGATATGCAGGATGGATTGCTTTGAACTCCGGTATTTCCGGTTCTGCCGATGTAATATTAATTCCCGAAATTCCTTATGACATAAATAAAATTGCCGACTTTTTAAATAATGTTGTTTCGCAAAGAAAGAACTATGCTATTATAGTAATTGCTGAAGGAGCGAAACCTCTTGGTGGTGAAACATCCGTAATAGAAAAAGAAGCTGGCAAAGCAGAACGTCTTGGCGGCGCAGCGGAACTTTTTGCAAAAAATTTAGAACCATTAACAACTAAAGAAATTCGTACCGTAATTCTCGGTCATTTGTTGCGTGGTGGAAGTCCAACTACTTTTGACAGGCTTCTTTCCCTTCGCTTTGGCGCCGCCGCAGTAAGAGCTTTGGCTGATGGTCAAACAGGTGTTATGGTTGCTTTAGACCCTCCTGCTGTACGTTATGTCCCTTTAGAGCAAGCAACGAATAGAATGAAAACCGTTCCGCCGGATTGTGACACGATAATGACCGGAAGAGAATTGGGAATTTGTTTTGGGGATTGAAAATCATTTATGAAAAAAGGATTAAAAAAATCTAAAGTGCACCAGGGTTTAAGCGCTTCCCAAGTTATTATTCAACGGAAAAAATTTGGCAATAATTTAATTACTCCGCCACCCAAGACACCCTGGTGGAAATTATTTCTTGAAAAATTTGAAGACCCGATTATTCGAATTCTTATAATTGCCGCTTTAGTTGCTATCGGTATTGGACTTGTTGACGGCAATTATATTGAGGGAATAGGGATCATCCTTGCTATTCTTCTTGCAACAACTCTTGCTTTTCTAAATGAATATAAAGCTAATAAAGAGTTCGATCTGCTTAACAAAGTAACCGATGACGAACCGATTAAAGTTATCCGCGATGAAAATTATACAACTATCCCTAAAAAAGATTTAGTCGTTGGAGATATTGTTCTTATTGAAACGGGAGAAGAAATTCCCGCTGACGGCACCGTTGTTGAATCTATATCATTACAAGTGAACGAATCAAGTTTAACGGGTGAATCTGTTGCCGTTATTAAACTTTCAACCGAACAATTATCAACTGCATCGCTAAAAGAAACAGCCTATCCGGCTGATAAAGTTCTTCGCGGAACGTTTGTAGTTGACGGACACGGGATATTGGAAATTACTGCTGTAGGCGATTCAACAGAAATCGGGAAAACCGCCAAAGCTTCTATGGAAGAAACCGGTGTGAAAACACCTCTCAGTTTACAGCTTGAAAAACTTAGTAAAATTATCGGCGTCTTCGGATTTTCAACTGCCGGAGTTACGTTTGCTGCGCTAACCGTACGCGATGTTTTGATAAAAGATTTAATTTTAACTTTGCCGCAATGGTACATCGTTATTGTTCTGGGACTTGCAGTTCTTGCCACTCTCTATCGTGTTTGGCTTCCCATTTTTTATGATGCTGTTGAACTTTTGGGAAAACCCAAATCCCGTCCTGATATTTTTTCAAATAATGGAATATTTGACTGGTTTAGAGGATTGATCTACGGTTTAATATTCTGCGTTGTTTTTCTTGTACCGGCAATGGTTTTTAATTTTATTTCTCCTTATCCATGGAATTGGTTAGATGCTCATATCAGTGAAGAGTTTTTAAAATTCTTCATGATAGCAGTAACCATGATTGTAGTTGCTGTTCCCGAAGGATTAGCAATGAGCGTAACATTAAGCCTTGCTTACAGCGTTAGGAAGATGACGGCAACTAATAATCTTGTAAGAAAAATGCAAGCTGTGGAAACGATCAGCGCCGCTACGGTAATTTGTTCCGATAAAACCGGAACACTTACCATGAATGAAATGCGGGTTTACAACACTCACTTCCCTACTTTAAAAACCAATAAACTCAATTCCGATCATCTTTCTTATATTGAAAAAGTAATTGTTGAATCGTTCTGTGGGAATTCTACGGCAAATTTAGAAACTAAAGAACTTTCGCAAAAAGTATTGGGAAATCCAACAGAAGGAGCAATGCTTTTATGGCTTCACGATAATGAAATAGATTATAAAAGTTGGAGAGAAAATTTTGAAATAATTCATCAATGGACTTTTACTACTGAACGAAAGTTTATGGCTACTTACGGAATTTCCAATATTAATTCTAAGTCGATACTGTTAGTGAAAGGCGCCCCGGAAATAATACTAAATCTTTGTACAAAATTCGTTGGAGATGAAAAAGTTGAAGACTTTACTGTTCAAAAAGATAAAATCCTTTCCGGGCTTCGCGAATATCAGAACCGGGCAATGCGGACTTTGGCTTTTGCTTTATTAGAAAATTGTGAATACACCGAAGGAATTGAACTGGAACAATTTGCTCAAAACTTAACCTGGCTTGGTTTTATTGCTATTAATGATCCGGTGCGTGAAGAGGTGCCGGATGCGGTAAAAGCTTGTCTTCACGCGGGAATTAATTTAAAGATTGTAACAGGTGATACTCCCGGAACCGCAAAAGAAATTGCTCGTAAAATTGGTTTGTGGAATAATGCAATTGATACTGATGAAAATAATTTAATGCTGGGTCCAGATTTTGGAAATTTATCTGATGAGGAAGCTTGTGAAAAAATACTTGATGTAAAAATTCTTTCCCGGGCGCGTCCGCTTGATAAACTTCGATTAGTAAAATTACTCCAGAAGAAAGACCAGATTGTGGCGGTAACCGGAGACGGCACTAACGATGCGCCCGCGCTCAATTATGCAAACGTCGGATTATCAATGGGAAAAACCGGAACAGCTATTGCCAAACAAGCAAGCGACATTATTCTTCTGGATGATTCGTTTACAAGCATTGTCAATGCAGTGATGTGGGGCAGGTCGTTGTATCAAAATATTCAAAGGTTTTTACTCTTTCAACTAACAATAAATTTATTGGCGTTAGCAATAGTTTTACTCGGACCTTTTATCGGAGTTCAATTAACATTAACTGTTCCGCAGATGATATGGGTTAATTTAATTATGGATACCTTCGCCGCGCTCGCTTTAGCAACTCAGCCGCCGAGTAAATCGGTGATGAAACAGAAGCCGAGAAAACCGGGCGATTTTATCATCACCAAGCCAATGTTTAAGACTATTATCATTTCTGCTTTTTCATTTATTGTAATTTTGCTTACCACTATTTTTTTGATGGAAAAAAGCGATGGGAAAATAACTGAGTATGAACTCTCAATTTTCTTCACCTTGTTTGTTCTCTTACAGTTTTGGAATTTATTTAACGTTAAAACCTTAGGGACGAATTATTCTACTTTTCACAATTTCTTTTCAAATAAAAATTTTTTAGTGATTAGTGGATTTATTCTTGTAATGCAGATCATCATTGTGGAATTTGGTGGAAAACTATTTAGAACCGTACCATTGGCATTTACTGACTGGATTTTACTTATAGCAGGCTCTTCAATTGTTCTGTGGGTAGGTGAATTTTTCCGCCTATTAAAAAGAATCCGGGTTAATAAAAAGTCATACACAAAATAAAATGAGGTTTATATGAAGTTTATCTTGGGTCTTTCTCTTTTATTGTTTTTAAACTGCAATTTGTTCGGTCAACAATATCTTGGGGATAATAAACTTGTCATCGAAGGTAATTCTGATTTAATTATAGAATCTGATAGAGCTTCATTTAATTTTTCTATCCTTGGATTTGGTTCATCTCTTCGAGAAGCTGTAGTTGATGCTCAGACAAAAATTATTAATGCAACACAAACATTATCTAAATACGGAATTTCTAAACGGAACATTTCTACTTCTGCATTTGAAAGTGGTGAAAACTTTGGTGCTAAAGCATTTCTGTCTTCAAGCAAAGACTTCAAAACACTTATGACTGTCTTCGTAATTATTGATAGTCTACCAAATTTAGAAGATATAATTATTGGAATGACTGAGAACGGCATTGAAAGTATTTCTAATGTCAATTACTCCTTGAAAAACTTTGAAAAGTATAAAATCCAATCGAAGGAAAATGCAATTGAAGATGCTAAGCAGAAAGCAAAACAGATTGCTGACAAATTTGGTATTACTCTTAAAAAAGTAATTTATATTGAGGAAAGCGGTTTCTTCCAAAATTATCCGAATCCATTTAATCCGACAACAAGAATAATGAACGATATTATTCCGACTTCAGTTTCTTTATACTCAAAACCAGTTAAGATTAGTCAAAAGATAAAAGTCGTTTATGCTATAGAATAATGTGTGTCTACCAAGCCGACCAACACAGACAGCGTTATTCAGTATGGTGTTTGTGTAATTATAAAATTGCGTTTTAAGGTATGTTGTTCTAAGGAATATTTTTATAAATAAAAGTTGTTACAGCTATTCGGCAAAGTTGTTCTGTGCTGCTGGTCAGCAACATTGCAGTTAGAGTCATTTTCCTGAAAGTACCGTTTTGATTGTAGGACGAACTATAGTTCGTTAAGTATTAATAAGTAAAGCGAAATAAATATCTCCCTACTATTTACAAAATTTAATTTCGGGCAGAAACTTTCAATCTATTTAATCCCCTTGTTAAAGCTGCTTCAGCTCTTGCAACATCAACCTGGTCTCTGTTTGCTAATCTTTTTCTTGCACGTTCAACAGCTTGTTCTGCCCTTTGTACATCTATTTCTTCTATACGCTCTAGTGAAGCGACAAGAACCACTGCCTTGTTGTTAAGCACTTCTATTGTTCCCCCACTTGTGGCAAAAATAAGAGTCTCTCCATCTTTGGGTTGAACTTTAATTTTTCCAATTTCCAGGATACTTACAATCGCAGCGTGATTATAAAGAACCTGAAATTCTCCAAGTGTGCCGGGAACAGTAATGGAAACAACTTCAGCATTAAATGCAAGCTTGGAAGGAGTAACAATTTCTAAGGCGAATACTTTCATGTTAGCTCATCGCTTTTGCTTTTGCAAAGACTTCTTCAATATTTCCGACATACATAAAAGCTTGTTCGGGAAGATCATCACAATCACCGTTTATAATTGCAGAGAAACCCTTAATTGTATCGGCAAGTTTAACGTACTTTCCTTTCATTCCTGTAAACGCTTCTGCAACAAAGAAAGGTTGGCTGAAAAATCTTTGAATCCTTCTTGCTCTTTTTACAGTAATTTTGTCTTCATCGGAAAGTTCATCCATACCAAGAATGTTAATGATATCTTGAAGATCTTTGTATCCCTGAAGAATTTCTTTTGTTTGTTTAGCAACGTTGTAATGTTCTTCGCCAATAATTCCCGGTTGGAGAATTCTCGAAGTAGAATCAAGCGGATCAACTGCCGGATAAATTCCAAGTTCTGAGATTTGTCTGCTTAATACGGTAGTTGCATCAAGGTGAGAAAATGCTGTTGCCGGAGCCGGATCAGTTAAATCATCTGCCGGAACATAAATAGCTTGTACGGAAGTAATAGAACCTTTATCTGTTGAAGTAATTCTTTCTTGCAAAGCGCCCATTTCAGTTGCTAAGTTTGGCTGATAACCTACCGCAGAAGGCATTCTGCCTAACAAAGCGCTAACTTCGGAACCGGCTTGTGTAAAACGGAAAATATTATCGATAAAGAGAAGAACATCTTTCCCTTCTTCATCGCGGAAGTATTCTGCAATAGTTAAACCCGTTAAACCAACACGCAACCTCGCGCCTGGAGGTTCATTCATTTGTCCAAATACCAAAGCGGTTTTATTAATAACGCCGGATTCTTTCATTTCCAGCCAAAGATCATTTCCTTCGCGAGTTCTTTCACCTACACCGGCAAATACTGAAAAGCCGCCGTGCTGTTGAGCAATATTGTTAATAAGTTCCATAATAATAACTGTTTTCCCTACACCGGCGCCGCCGAATAATCCTGTTTTACCGCCTTTAGCGTAAGGTTCAAGAAGATCAATAACTTTGATGCCTGTTTCAAACATTTCCGTTGTAGTGGCAAGATTTTTAAATTCAGGCGCGGGACGATGGATAGGATATCTCTTTTCAGCTTTTATTTCACCAAGACCGTCTATTCCTTTTCCGATTACATTTATTAATCTTCCGAGCGTTTCCGGTCCAACCGGAACAGAGATGGGTTCTAAGGTATCAAAGGCATCCATTCCTCTAACTAATCCGTCTGTGGTATCCATTGCGATGGTTCTAACGCGGTCTTCACCTAAATGTTGTTGAACTTCTACAACTAATTCTTCTGCAATTCCTTCAGTATTGGTTCTTGGAATAATTACAGCGTTTAAAATTTTGGGTAAGTGATTATTTTCAAAATGAATATCGACAACCGGTCCGATAACTTGAATGATTTTTCCTTTTGGGCGATTCATGGTTCTCCTGAAGATTAAAAATTATTGGTCAAAAATTAACCTTTTAAAATTTCTTTTCAAATAAATTACCTCAATAAAATCACTTTTCTTACTTTGTGGACAGTTTAAAAAGTGAAATGCCTCCCTATTTGAGCCCGATCAAAGGTTTAGGCAACCGGTGGGAGACCATGATTTGGTTTTTGAAGCTGCTCCTATTTTTTATCGCAGCATAATTTGGAATACTCATCGTAATAAAAAGAACAGTTTGCTAGAAGTAGATCGTGTAATTTCTTTCGTGCACGGTGCAGACGAATTTTAACGTTATCGCGGGACATTTCCGTTATTTCCGCTATTTCATCAATTGAAAAATCATCGTATTCTTTAAGCAAGAATATTGCTCTGTAATTGTCCGGCAGCTTATTAATATAATCTGCAATACATTGGTTCATCTCTTTCTTCAAGAAACTATATTCGATATCAGATTCACTGCTCGCTGATTTATCCTTGACTTTTAATGGCTCAACATAATCAAGCGAAGTTGTTTTACTTTTTCCTTTTCGATAATTGAAACTCTTTAATTTGTCGATGGCTATATTCGTAGCAATTTTATATATCCAAGTAGAGATTTGAGAATCACCTTTAAATGAATCAATTGAATTAAATACTTTAAGAAACACTTCCTGCATTAAATCTTCCGCATCATCTTTCCCGACAAATCGTGAGAGATACAAAACTATTTTAGGTGAATATGTTTTATAGATTTCAGTAATATCTTTTTGTTCCATGTTTCCTCAATTTTTTCTTAATCATAATCGTAATCATTTTCATTTGGATAATAAATCCGATTAATAACTTCAATCTCGCAATTTTACAATTTTGTTTTCTTGCAATCTTCTACTCACTTCTTTTTTGACTTGTCAAATTCTAAAAGTTCAATCGGCGCGCCATCATCAATAATCATAGCTACTCTTACTCCATCTGATGGGGAATTTATTTCAGCTATTAAAGTTTGACCGGCTAATGCAGTATCAAGATCATCTACTTCAAATGCAATGTGCGGAACTGTTCTAATGAGTTCCGATACCTGGCAATCTGGTTCGAAACGAATCCATTCAATTCCGTAAGGACTGCTCTCAAAACCTTCAACAAACACTTTTAGATGTTTGAGATGCCGTTCATTTGGACGAGGAATTGTAGTTGGAATACCTAAGTGATGGTACCGCCACCCTTTTCTAGCAATTACCGCAGGTGGTTCATGATCTTTACGTTTTTGCTGCATATGGTTTACTCATATTGATATGCTGAAATGTTTTTTACTATAACTATTATGATAGTGCAACGATCAAATTTAGTAAAATGAAAATAAAAATTCCAACAGTTATGAGTATTGAAATTGGGTGAGCGAAATTAAATGTTATACCAAGTCCAATTCTATTCGGTAGTATGATTCTCTTATCCATTGCGTTATAATAAATTATTCCCCATTTCCAGCCTGATGTTTCATTTTCAACCTGAGTGCTTTTTCTTTCAGTGGTTGCATTTTTAAATAGTTAGTAAAAATATTCTACGCAGGATGGCAAGAATATTTTTAGATTAAGAGTAGAGACGGGGCATGCCCCGTCTTTACAGAATAAATCTTTTGTTCTGGTTTATCAGGTTATGAATTATAAGCTGTTAATGATTTTACCGAACTCATTAAATGCCGCACCTGCCGGGGTTTTTTCCAAAGTGTTTGTATGAACAACAATTGATACTTTTTTAATTGTGTTGTAATACACCATGGTATTCCATCCAAAGATTCCGCCTGAATGTCCAACCCAATCACCCATGCTATCAAGTCCAAAACTATAGCTGCTGTTTTCTCCTATTAAGAATCTTTCCGCTTTTGAAGTGTTGGAAAGTAATTTTCCTTCAGATAATTCTTTTTCCTTATAAGTGCAAATATATTCGCTTAAAAAGAAATAACGGTGAATTCCTCCGGCATAGCGTTAATAAATACCTGCGTCGTAACTCCAAGTTTAGTATAAGTCTTTAATACGAACGGAATACCATTTGACAGGAAATCTGTACCGTCGGAAATTTGAAAATGAAGATGGGGAGATGTTGAATTACCTGAGTTACCAACTAAAGCCAAAGGATCACCTTCCTTAACAATGTCTCCAACTTTTACAAAAAAAGAATTTGGATGAATGTGAGCATAGAGAGCATACATGCCGTTTCCGATATCCATCTTTAAGTAATTGCCGTCCATCTCATCAAGATTGTTAAATTGAACATCCTGTGCATTGCCATTATTTTCAGGCCTGCCATCCGTAATGGAAGTTATTACTCCATTTGAAACAGCATAAAGAGTATCAAGGTAATTAAAATATGAGCTGTTAACTTTAGGATCGCCCTGTTAATAGGCATTAAAAGAATCATTAAGCCGCGCATTATCAAAAGCAAACCTTTCACTGCTCATTATTTTAGAGTTTACAAAGAATAAAATTTTAAAGTGTGAGCCCATAGACGATTGATTCATGAAGATCCAGTTTTTTCCTTTAACAGGCGATCCTATAACCACGGGTGATTCATTAAACCGCGGGACAAATGATCCTCCTTCCACCACTACGTTTTCATTTTTACTATTCTTTAGTATAAACCGATGAAAAATCTTTGCAGGTTTTGGTTTATCTAAAGCAAGAGGAAGCTGGATAGACATGTAGTAGTAAAAGATTTTATCTTGCGCAAAGTATGGAAACTGCTGAAGAGGCTCTTTAAAAATTAAAGGCAGTTGGGATTTCTCTATTGTAAATAGTTCTGTGTTTGAATTGTAGTCCAAAATCTGAACTTGTTCTAATGTCAGCCCTTCCTTTTCAAATTCCCACATTTTTAACGTATAAGGTATTCTAAAGTACATATCAGTTGGGAAAGGTATATCGTTTTTTATGACTTCAATTTTTTGGTTGGAATTATCCTGAGGTTCTGAAACTGATTCTTTTTTACAGGATATAAAGCTGAAAGTGCATATTAAAATGGATAGTAAAATGAATTTTCTCATAGCAACTCCTGAAAATATTTCCGATGATATTCTTTTCTCCAAAAACAGAAAAGTTGTTGATGCTTTTTTATTTTTACTTACAATGCATTACCAACTTAGCTGCAAACAGAAAAAAAGATTACAAGTTTGTTCATAAATTTTACACTCTAATTTTGATACTGCCGAACGATGTTGCGCCTAATGCGCCGCCCAGAACAACAATGCAACACTGAAAAGCCAACGCTAATAATTATTTGTAAATTAGTTTTGCTAACAATACTTAAAGAGCAATTTACTTTTACAACGCAACTTTAATACAGAATAAATGCTGAACAATTTTAAGCGGGCTGCTTGAAGAAATTGTTATACGTTTTTTTTATAATCATCATCAATTTCTTTTAATATTTCTTTGAGTAATTCAAATTCTTTTTGGAATGAATCAACATATACTTCTGAATCAATATTTTGAGAATAATTATTTGATTGAAGTAATTCATTAAGATGGTCTAGAATATATTTTAATTTTGGCAGTAATCTTTTCAATTCATCGATAGCATTAATACTATTAAATCTTTCTTCAATACTTTTTGTTACATCCACCAAAACTCTATTCAACACATCAATATTCATTTTGACGAGAGTTAATTTATTGTAATCTGGAGAGTGCATTCCTTCATACAATTTTGAGATATGATAGTCTAATGAATTAGGGACAATTGATGCAAGCTGCGAAGAATTAAACTTATGCCTATGATTATTTTCTTCCATTTTCAACTCATTTATGATTCGTTCCAGAATAGTTTTTATTAAAGATGATTGCGTTGAGATAACAAGATTAATGTCAACATCCTCAAATTTAGGATCTTTGTTAGGGAAATAATGGCATATCGAAAAGCTATTATTTTGTATTGAGATTCTTGATATCACGCAAAAAGACTGTCCGTCTCCACAGTTAGTTGGGTGACCGATTGCATTATTTCGCAACTCTCTTATTTTATAAATCTCTGGATATTTTTTTTTGTAATCGATGTTTTCGTTGAATAACGCTTGCGAAAGATGATTTACGGCATCTTGTTGCAAGTATAATGCTTGTAATAAACCATAGATGAATAAATAACCTCCAGTAAAACCATCAAATGAAGGAAGCTTTATATAATTATCAATTGCTAATTCACTATCTTCAATAGTATCCATGCTTGCACAAAGCTTGTTCCAAGACACTAAATTTGAAAGCAACTGAAATTGTTTTCTTGGTTTATTGGTACTATCTCTTATTTCACTAATAATTTTTTGTATCATCAATTCAAGCATATAACTATTAATTCGCCTGTACCATTTAGTTAATTAAAGGTCACCTTACGCATTTGTTAAGAGAAAAAATTCTTAATCGTAATTGTTTTCTTAATCTTACTCATTTTTTCGTAATTTCAGCAGATTAAGAAAAAGATTAAGAGTATGATTAAGAAACCAACTCAACCTTTTGCGTAACATGACTTAAAGAATACATTACTGCACTGCGCTGCATCCTCCAGAGGCGGACAGGTTTATGTATTCCATTTGTTTTTTCACTCATAAATGCACAATATCCGTTTTTCTTTGTATGGAGTAAGCAAGGGAATGGTAACTTATCATTTGCCCGGTGTGGTAATGTTTTTCTATTTAAAACTAATGAAGAAATAAAGTTGCCTCATCTCTCAATAATTATTATGGACAAATTTAAACCATTTTCCACAATTCCTCAAGCAATAAAAATATTTTTGTCCAACAACATTCACGTTAACCGTTTCCGTTCCTCACTTTGTGGTCAAGGACCATTCCCTGCCCACCACGAGAACTAATTTCCTATTTCAGGAGAATTAACTTCTTTGATGCGGAAAAGTTATTAGCTCTAATCTGATAAATATAAATTCCGGAAGCTAAACGAGATGCATCAAATTTTATTACATGGTTGCCGAGATTCTGAAACTCATTGACAAGAGAAATAACTTTTTGTCCTAACGTGTTATAAATAACTAAGTCAACTTTCCCACTTTCCTTCAATGAATATTGAATAGTGGTTGAAGGATTAAACGGATTGGGATAATTCTGATAAAGGAAATATGTCTTGGGAATTTCATCATTAAGTACATCAAATGAATTTATTACTTGCGTGGTGCTTGCCGTTGGATGTACGGTCTCAACATTCCCTACAAAATCATTTGCTAATGCGTAAAACGAATATGTGTGAGTTTCAGTTAATGCTTTAACGATAAGGGAATCGGAATTTGATGTACCTACCATATTAAATGGTCCATTATCAACCGACATAAATACTGTAGCTGATTCAACTCCGGATCCATCTGCACCATCATTACTTTTCCATTTTACAGTAAAACTCGTATCATTTATTGATTGTGCAAGCTGATCCATTATTGTTGTCGGTGAACTAAAATCCAACCGGTTTGAATATTCATTTGTTGTTATCGGCTTATTCAAATCAAACACAATTGTTGCTTCGTTCTTCAAATCAGTACCGGATGCCAAACCGCTCTTCGGAGAAACTGTAAAAGAAACCCAGCCTTCTCCTTCCGGCGGATTTACATTAGGAGGCAGTTCAATTCCTTCAATTTCCCATTTCAAAATATTCCCGGTACGGCTAATGTTCCATTGGTATTGTGCGCCTTCATGACTCGTTTTCCCAAATTCAACAGTTTCCGGATCAAATTCAGAAAGTAAAGTATCAACTATAACAATCTTATAAGCCGGCGCTGTGGCTTCTTTCTTGTTCTCAAAAAGTATTTGATATATCATTTTTCCGGCGGATGTTATGAACTTCTGATCTCCGTAACCATTCGGACCAACTTTCTCATTTGGATCCCATGAGGTAACAAGTGTTCCTTTCTTTTGCGTTACCGTTGAAACTTGCGGTTGATAGGTGTTTCCATTTTCGGTTGTTTCAACACCATATAAACCGGTTTCTTTGTAGAACCAATTAAAAATTCTTTGTCTTAAACTTGGTGCAACTTTGCTAACGTTTTGAGTAATCGTATTGGTTATTTGTGCGGCTGATGCACCGCCGGGCGCTATGTCTAACGTCTTTTTCAATATCTGTGTTCCGACTGTTTTAATAGCGAATGATTTCATCGCACCGGGTCTTTCTTTAAGCTCGGTTGGTATTCCACCTTTTACCTCTTGATCATAACGCTTTTGTTCTTCGGGAGACATTTTTATCCATTCTGTAGCTTTATCACCCAAGTAATCAATTCCTTTGCAGATAACAAACGTCCCGGCTTTCCATGCGACCCAGGTAACTGCTGCGGCAGCTGTGATTGAAACCGGATCAATAAATAGCACATTGGATAAAGATGTTTTACCGCGCATTGGAACATCACCGATAACAATTATATCAAACGTTCTTTCCTCTCTCGGCGCCATCTTTAATGCGTACATAGCCAGGGTTGTGTCTTCATTATTGTAAAACAAACTGTCTTTCGGAAAACTCATAAATCCACCGCCTTCTAAAGGAACCTCAACACTTTTGATATGTACTTTTCTGCCGGTGTTTATAGTAATAAAAAAATCTTCCGCAGATATATCACTATTATTCACATATTGAATTTTTAATCTTGTTGGCGCTCCAACTCTAATGTTTGAACTGCCGATCACTGCTGTAATAATTGACGGACTGACTGATGTTGGATCTGCGCTGGAAGAAAGTAGATAATCTCCTTCTCCCGGGACATCGGAAATAGTTAAATAGTTCTCTGTAATATTTCGTGTAACATTCGAAGAAATTGAAATCTGCTTCCAAGTCTTTGCGCTGTCATCAGAATAAAATACTTGTAAAGATGATTCATTATTACTTCCAAGTTCACTGTCGCTGTAATAAAATGTTAAAGTATTAAATGTAGTCTTCATTACAGCAGGAGTTTGTTTTATCCGCCACCATCTTTTTACACCGTTGGAGAATGAAAATGGAATTTGATTACCGTACGACTCGATCGTGAGTGAATCGATATCAGCGATTGAAGTTAATTTAGCTTTTATAGCAAAGAATGCATAATCTCCGGTTGTTTTGATAGCTTTTGTTAGGATCACTTTTCCTTTATTTATTAGATTTCCTACTGCAGTTTCTTCTAAAAATTGTAAGTAGCCATCTCCATCTACTTCGCAATAAGCATCACTGTTAACAGTTAAGTGAGGAAGGATATTGTTACCGGTAAGACTAACATTAGCTCCTGTTGCTTCGATAGCGCCTTGAATGCCTGTGGCGATAAGTGTCCGCTTGCCGCTGCCGGTAAGTCTCGTGGCTCCGATAATCCACTTGCTATTATTGGTAATATTACCGGAGACTTTCAACGCCAGACGGTTGCCGTTCGGATCGTTTCGTATTACTCCATTGTTGATCACATCGCCCATTACCGTCAAGGGGTATTCATAACAACAGTAGCCAGGACTCCAACTCTGCAAAGTATCAACAACTGTTAACGTCCCTTGTATTGTTGCATCCTTCGCTTGAAAGAGTCCTTTGATATTCGTGTATCCTTCATAAGTGATGTTGTCTAAAGTTGGACTTCCACGACCGACGAGATCACCCGTATTTATCACGCGTCCATTGTAAACTGTGGCTGATCCCCCGTTTAGAGTGAGTGAGTTGTTTTGCATATCAAGGACACAACTATTCAAATTTATATCCTGACTGAATTCCAATGCTGAGTTTGCGATGATTGTACCAAGTGAATCGGTCACCTTGAAAGCACTTTCAAATATCTTATTCTGTGCAGATGTTAAATGCTGGTCCCCATTCCCGACCAGGTCTGTTCGCGTGTGCTTCCATGAATTGTTGTTGGTAATATTACCGGAGACTATCAACGTTAACCGGTTGCCGTACGGATCGTTTTGTATAACTCCATTGTTGATCACATCGCCCGTTATCGTCAAGAAATACTCATAACAACAATAACCAGGCGACCAGCTCCGCAAAGTATCTACAACCGTTAAAGTTCCTTTTACAGCGGCATCTTTCGCCATAAAAAGTCCTTTGATATTCGGACTTCCTTCATAAGTGATGTTGTATAAAGTTGGACTTCCACGACCGACAAGATCACCCGTGTTTATCACTCGTCCATTGTATACTGTGGCTGATCCCCCATTTAGAGTGAGTGAGTTGTTTTGCATATCAAGGATACAACCATTCAAGTTTACATCTAAGCTGAATGCCAACGCTGAGTTTGCGATGATTGCACCAAGAGAGTCAGTGATATTGAAAGCACTTTCGAATATTTTATTCTGGGTAGATGTTAAGTGTTGGTCGGAACTCCCTGTTAAGTCCGTTCGCGTGTGCGTCCATGAATTGTTGTTGGTAATATTACCGGTGACTATCAACGTTAGCCGGTTGCCGTACGGATCGTTTCGTATGACTCCATTATTGATCACATCGCCTGTTATCCTCAAGAAATATTCATAACAACAGTAGCCTGGTGACCAACTCTGTATAGTATCAACAACCGTTAAAGTTCCTTTTACCACTGCATCTTTCGCTTGAAAGAGTC
Source organism: Ignavibacteriaceae bacterium (assembly GCA_023231105.1). Classification (GTDB taxonomy): domain Bacteria; phylum Bacteroidota; class Ignavibacteria; order Ignavibacteriales; family Ignavibacteriaceae; genus UBA1563. The sequence continues at coordinate 19,281 of JALNWB010000006.1, forward strand.
CTTTGATATTTGGACTTCCTTCATAAGTGATGTTGTACAAAGTTGGACTTCCCCGACCGATAAGATCTCCGGTGTTAATCACTCGTCCATTAAATACTGTGGCTGATCCACCATTTAGAGTGAGCGAGTTGTTATTCATATTGAGAATACAACCATTCAAATCAATAGACTGACTGAATTCCAAGGCTGAGTTTGCGATGATTCCACCAAGTGAATCAGTCACCTTGAAAGCACTTTCAAATATCTTATTCAGTGCAGATGTTAAATGCTGGTCAGCATTTCCCGTCAAGTCCGTTCGCGTGTGCTTCCATGAATTGTTGTTGGTAATATTACCGGAAACTTTCAACGCCAGCCAGTTGCCGTCCGGATTGTTCCGCGTTATTCCATTGTTGAGCACATTGCCCATTATCGTCAAGGTGTATTCATAACAGCAGTAACCGGGTGACGCAGCTTGAAGTGTGCCTCCTGAGTTGATTGTCAGATTATTGCATACATTGTTATTAGCAAGAACAGACCCATCTATAACAACATCGTTATTTTGATTTGGAATTACACCTCCTATCCAGGTATTGGGATCTTCCCAATTCCCACCTGAAGTTTTTGAAGTGATTGTTTGTGCATTAAGCAAAAACGGGATAATTGTAATGAGCGCAATAAGTCTAACAAAGTTGAACATAAATCCTCCTGATGAGTTTTATTATTTCTGTGTTTAATATTATTTCTTAACATTTGTTTTACATGCCTGTTGGAATGGCTTAATGATTTATTGTATTGTCATATAAATTTTTGTTTTTATGTCAAACATGTCTGCCATTGCGGAATATTTTGAGTGTTCATTTATTATTTATAATTGCAACTTGTTGCGTTATGCTTTCATTATGAAGTAATCCGTCTTTGGTACAACGAAATTTTCTCATAACGAAAAGTTTCATCTTAGCGCTTAGATTTCGATAAAAATAATTCGGGGATATTTTTTAAAAGATAGAAAAGAGAAATTATTTTAGAATGAATATTTTTATCTATCCTAAAAAATTCTGAAGAAGAGTGGAGTTAACTTTTGCACAGCATGAATTTTCCCTTTAAGCAAAACAAATCATATAATCATAAATAAGCTTAATACTTCAATGTTCTAATTGAATAAACGGGACAATAATGCTTTTCTATACCTAAGGATTTTGCCGAAAGGTACTCAGAAATAATTGCAATAATTTCCATTATCATTTAAAAACTATCGGGAATAATTCAACTATTCAAAGAACAATCCCGACAAGTCGGGAATAATTAACTATTGCTTATGTAAACATAGAGATGAAAATATCTTCCGGCAAGATATATTTTCATCTAAAAATAATTTCACTTGTCTTGCAAGGCAATAGTTTTCAGAGTAAATACAGTTTTATGAATGCTGATTTCCGATTGCAGCTGAACCGGTAAAAAGTTAAATTGTTTTTATAAGATTTATATTACTTTTAAGGCACATGGAACAGACTAAACATCATAGAATCGCCGGTTATATCTGTATTGTTATAGGATTTCTTTTTCTTTTAAGCGGGTTCGCAAAATTATTTCCTATTACCGCCTTCGAGTTTCAATTAGTTCGGGATAATCTAACCTCATGGGGGCTTACGCCGTTCCTGGCGCGTTTTCTTATCATTGGTGAATTGATCATCGGATTGAACATGTTACTCCCTTTTTCCCGACGCCGGGTATTTATTCCCATGGCGCTTTCTCTGTTGTTGTTTTTCAGTTTATATCTTTCTTATACCATCATTGCAAATGGCAGTCAGGATAATTGCGGATGTTTCGGACAAATTATTAAGATGAGCAATCTTGCCGCTCTTATCAAAAATATTATCATGATAGCTGCGCTGGTATTCGCGTGGATAAAAATAGAACCTGAACCGGTGAAAATAATCTCCGGCAGTATTACCACAGGACTTATAATTCTCTTAGTATTTATTATTTTTCCGGTGAAGAGTTACATAACTCAGTTTTCAGAACAGCAGGCAGTAACTGCTTCCGCGCTGCCGCTACACAAAGATTCGCTTACCGCTGATCAAACAAAACCTCAACAACAAACCAAACAAAAAACTGTTGCCCTACAGACAGATACTACGTCATTGCCAAAAAAAAATGTAAAGCCACAATTACCTCATACTACTTCTATCTTTGGAAAATTTAACACATACAACGATGGAGCTGGAAATGTCGATAAAGGTGTTACGATAGTCGCCTTCTTAAGTCTTGATTGCGACCATTGTTTAGAAGCCTCAAAAGAGATTGCTGTTTTACAGAAGAATAAACAATTTCCAAATGTTTATATTCTCTTCCTTGGAGAACAAGATCAGGTAGCACCTTTTTTTGCGGCTTCAGGCTTAAAAGCACATTATGCTATTATTGATCCAACAGAGTTTTTCCCGTTTCTTGAGAAGAACCCACCAAGAATTGTTGTATTGAATAATGGCAATATTATTGGTGACTGGGAAGGCGTTGATTTCACTACAGCAAAATTGACCGAAGTTTTAAGAACGCAGAAAATTGATTGGGAAGGAGAAGGAGCAACCTTAATCTTTTAGTCGTAAAATTTCGGAAGATGGTAAAACTTTTTGGTTGGCGAAGAATTGAAGCGAGACATTGTACCATATTCCAAAAACGAGTTTCTCATTTATGCTAAAATCCGAAAGTGCTTTATGACTAACATTCTCCGCAATAAACGTTGGAGTTATATTATCTATCGCAATAGAGAACAAACCCTCATTAGAATGAACTAATTCTATATCAAATCTATTAATCCGGATTCATCCCTAGAAATCAAAACAATACTCCTACTTCAACAGCAGTAACTTCTTTGATGCCGTAAAGTTGTTCGCTTTGATGCGGTAAATATAAATTCCTGAAGCTAAATGAGAGGCATCAAACTTAACCACATGGCTTCCGGAATTTTGAAATTCATTTGCAAGCGAAATAACTTTTTGTCCCAACATGTTATAAACTACTAAATCAACTTTTCCGCTTTCCTTTAACGAATATTGGATAGTTGTTGAAGGATTAAATGGATTTGGATAATTCTGATTTAACGAATATTCAACCGGAAGATTACCACTGTTTTCGACATCCGAAATAACGATGGAATCTGTTCCGCCTGCTTCATAATATCTTGCGGTAAATTCCTGTAAATATAAATTCGCAATCTGTGCATCTTGAATAATCACGGTATTTTCATCATTACTATTTTCTGCCGCAGAAGACCAATTGTGGGAACCGGTAATTAAATATGGAGTTTCTCCAAACTCTGCATCAATTACCGCATATTTATGATGCAACAATCCGCTTCCGCCTTTTAATATAATATCAACACCATTTGATTGTAGATAAGCAAATTGATTGCCGGTATCGGTGTTGTTATCAGTTACAATACGGGTCTTGCCTCCTCTTTTATGCAAGGAAATAACGGAGTCTGCCAATTCTTTTCGCGTAAATGTTAGTATGGATGCATCAATTGATTTTTTTGCTTTGCCCAGAGTTTTACCTATAAATGCAGTGGTTCTATCGCTTGGACTAAAATAACTTTCAACATGCCTTCCTCCAATAACAAATGTATGCGGAGTGTTGTTCAATTTACGGGCGCCAAAGCGGGAATTTTGCGGATTTGCAACCTCTGTATTACTTCCCCACATTTCTTCAAATTCAATTTGATAAGCGCCTGCAAGAGCAACATCTTGAAATTCAATTATATTTTGTCTATCGGCGTTAGTTCCCGGATCGGTCGCATTCCATGAACCGGTTACAACCCAAATGCTGTCTGCTGTGCCACCGCGATAATCAAAAATATAGAATTTGTCGTGCATTAGTCCGGTGCCGTCGTTATTTCCAAATTGATCGCTGATAACGGGAATACCATTATTCTGCAAAGTTGACCAGGGCGCGGTTGTGTGATTATCATATTCACCTATTACCCGAATTTTTACTCCCCTATTTTTTGCATTAATAAGTGCAGTTGCAATTTCAGCGCCTACGGTTCCGCTTAAGCTGTAGATTGCCAAATCAATTGAATGTTTTGCATTATTAATTCTTTTAATTATTTGCGCTTTGAAATCAACATTCCCGGCAGCATTTACGCCGGTGGAAACCGAAGTATTAACGCTTTTATTGAAATAAACATTTATCTCCCCGGTTGTTGGAGCCGCAGAAGAAGTGCTCGAAATAATATTTCCGGAGAAACTTGTATCTGAGTTCGCCACGGAAAAAGCTTGTAAATTATAAATTGTCGCCGGATTCAATCCTGTTATCGCTACTAAATGATCAGTTCTTAAACTGTCATCGGGAGAAACAATTCCTAATTCATAATTTGTAGTTTTTCCATAACGGACTCTTGAAGTTCCTGCATTTACCGTTCCCCAATTTAAACTGATTGAATTTTCCGATAAATCAACTTCTTCCGGATATTTATCAATGATTGGTCCGTTGGAAATAATATCAGCAGGAATTCTCGGCATAAATTGATATCCGCCGATAAACGGTGAGCTTGATTTATATTGACTGAGAATTCCAATAATATCAAACTTGCCTGCCGGGGCAACTAACCCGATAAGCGCGGTGTTATTGTCAATTCTTAATTGAACAGTATCAGATGAAGATGAACCGGTTAACATATAATTTTTGTATGCCCAACTTGTAACCGGACTTCCGTTAATTTCAGAAACGGAAACGCCATTTAAGCGAACAAGAAGTCCTTCATAATTTTCTATTCCATTTTGTCCATCATGGCTTAATTGAGATGGAGTTACAACTATCGGGTCTAATTTGTTATCGCTGCTTAAAATTGAATGAACGATAGGAAGTTCAATTTGATTTAGTCCACTGAATTGTGTGAGTCTTCCGGTAACTAAAACCTCATCGCCAACTTTAACAAAATCAGAAAAGGCAGAACCGTAAACGGAAATTCCTCCGCTGTTATCCTGCATAGCGCTGGGACTTCCAAATTCAACACCAACGGTAACAATTCCGCGTAAGGTAACTAAATCACCATTGTGCAGCCCTAAACCTGTTGCATCATTAACTTTCGCTTCGGAGATTGGAATTGGCGCACCGTAAACCGTTATTATCGGAAGCGGTGTTACCGTTCCTAAAACACTACCACTTCCGGTAAGAAATTGAAATTTATAATACCCGGTGAACATGGGAGAAGTAGCATTCGCTATTATTATTACAGTAGAATCTGATGCAAAAACTACATTGGTGAAGGATATTGTATCTTCCGAAATAGTTTTGTCAGCGGTAAAATTTGTAACGTTAACATCGGAGAGATTTTTAGACCAGACAAATCCATTTGGGAAAATAATTTTCATCGAGCTAATGGAATATTTGCTGTCTTTAATATAATTGAAAGTTAAGTTGATGAGTGAATCACCGCCAACCACCAAAGGAGAAATTGCAACTGTTCCGGAACCTTCTGATCGCGCTCTTAAACTATTAATCCATGCTATATTGTTCGGAGTATTTCCCACACCACGCGAAGGAATTCCGTCTATTGTCCAATTTGCAATTACACTTATTTTTGAAAGTGCATCTTCATTAAAGTAAATAGAAGTATTGCTTTTTGAAGTTCCGGCAAAATGAATTTTTGGTTCGGGAATACTATTTGCGTTATTAGCTCCCCATGAAATTCCATGAATATGTGTAGCAGATGCATTTCTAATTTCAACAGCTTCCGAAGTTCCCCCTATTAAAAAAGCAGTACCGGTAAAAAATAATGAATTACTACCTTTTACAGCTAAAGTATGATCACTTACATCTAAATCTTCTGTTAAAGCATTTCCGCCAAGAACCACAATGATCGTTCCTTTTTTTAGATTACTCCACATTTCATTATTTGTAAAATTCAATGGGGTTTGAGCTCCACCACTGGAACTAAAATCTCTTATACTCCATCCACGAAGGTCTAATCCATCCTGTAAAACTAAAAATTCTATCCATTCATCAGTAGTTAGACTTGAATTATAAATTTCATTAATAACAATTGACTGCCCTTTTACTTCCGGCAAACAGATAATGAGAAGTAAGAGAAAGTTGAATAGGATAATTTTCTTCATGATTTTCCTTTGGTATAAAATATTTCACATTCTGACATTTTTTGGCAGAATATTATTCTTGTCCGCCACGGCGGATTGAATATCGAATATTGAACATGGAATAATGAAAGATGAATTTTTTGACTTTCGAAATTCGTCACGCTTTGCGTGTGCGTTATTCATTATTCCCTTTTTGGTTCTGGTCTGTCCAGGTTAGGTATTATCGTATGTCGGTCGAGAGGATAAACCGTAAAATTTTATTACTTCCGGCATCAAGGACGTACAATGTTTTATCTAAAAAAGCAACTCCGGAAGGTTTTACAAACACTTTCGGTCCGCCGAAAGAATGTATCTCATCGCCATATTGGTTAAACTTATAAACGCTATCCCTGGCAGCATCGCCATCTGCAATAAAAATATTTCCATATTGATCGATACAGCTTCCGGTCGGCTTACCAAACTTATTTGGCTGCGCAAAAGGAGTTCCTAACTGTGGATAAAATTGACTAACATATTTTTCTTCCACGGCAGAAGCAAAAAAGTGAAACCATTGGGCTTTAAAACTTGTCTCGCCGGAAAAGGTAGCAATAAAATCAACATTCCTTTTGCTAAATGGAGTGATGGAGTTGATGCCATTTGCAGAGATCAATCCTGAACTTAACGGATCTAAGTTTGGAACTCTTCCGATAAGTGAATCCCCTTCTCCAGCATTAAAATACTTTTTAGGTTGAAATTTTAAGATAGAATTATCCGGATCATAAACGCTTGTGTTACTCGGTCCGTTTCTCGCTACGTAAAAAGAATTATCATAAAATGCAGCTACCGCAGTATATTTTCTTAAAGGATAATTAAAGTCGGCTGCACGCGGTAAAATTCTAGTAAGGGATGCATTCGCTAAATCATGTTGCGCGGCAAACAGATCAATTTTATAAACTGCGCTAAAGGTACTTGTAACTCCGCCGATTAAAGTATCAAATTGAGCGCAAACAATTAAGTTTAATCTGTAATCTTGAGCTATTGCAACCGGATGTTTTATAGATTTTATTCCCAACACTGTTCCGGCAGTATTAAGCATAACAATTCTATCATTATCGGTGTCGCACACATAAATAAATGGTTCTTTGCCGACTAAAATAGCCTGAGGATTATTAAATCCTTCCCATGAAGGCGACAATTGAACGTAAACGGTATCTCCGGTGGGGTTTACATTTTTTGAATTACTGTTAAATTGGTTGAGATCCAATTTATCTCCGCAGCCAATGAAAAATGGAATTATGAGAAGAATATATTTAAAATATTTTTTCATCTTTTTTACAGACCTAAAATAATTGAGAATCGATGAGCCGTTCCTAATCTAACAAAATTGGAATAGGCATAATCAAGAGTGATTTTCGCAAAACTAACCGGCACATTTACACCGGCGCCAAAAGAATAATTTTGTTCTTCAACATTAAACTTATAACCGCCGCGCAAGAAAAATGATGAATTGAGAGACGGTTCTTGAAAAGTATATTCTGCTCCAAGAGCAAAGTTCTCGCTGTTATCATTTGGATGATTTAATTGAATCGAAGCCGTCACTTTATTCATTTCAGTTTGATAAGGCTCAAACGCAAAACCGATTCTGAACATCGTCGGTGGAGAAAAAGCCTGCCACTCAGATTTTTTTCTTTTGCCGATGAGTTTAACTTCTCCATCCGGCGCTAAATTATTTCCAAAATTTGTAACGGCAACTGCAAATCTTGAACTACCTAAACCTGTCCAATAATATGTTCCCAGATCGATCATCACACCGCGCATTTTCAATTTATCTAAAGTTTCTTCGATATATTTAACCGTACCGCCGAAACTGAATTGTGTGGTCATTTTTCTTGAATAAGTTACGCCAAACGCAATGTCACCAAAACCAAAATATTCACCGGTTCCAAACGGTTGAAATTCTGTTGTTACCGGCATATCCTGCATAGATAAAGATGTAAATGATAAACCAAAAGCGTTTGATTCATCTAAATGATAGACGGCTCCGACAAATTCATGGTTAATATCTACAACCCATTTGTTATGAGAAAACATTACTTGATCATCCGAAAATTGGACCAAACCAGCAGGATTCCAATAAAGTGCAGAGGCATCATTAGCTACTGCGATGAATGCTTCTCCCATTGCTTCCGCTCTTCCGCCGACACCAATTTTTAGAAACTGTGCAGTTGATATTCCCGCCCGCTGCCCACCAAGCACAGGGAAAAGCTGGGCGTTAGTTTCTGAGTGAATTGATATGAGCAGAAATATTATTATTAAAATTTTTTTCATCAGAAATTTATCAGGGTTAAAAGTAAATTTTATCATTCGTTCTTTTACATTAATAATTGATTTAAGAACAAGGATTAACGATTTTTGATTTAAGATTATTTTGTCGATTCTCATTGTCATTTTTCATTGCGGTTTCAACACTTTTTACAAAAATTGAAATTAACTCATTACATTCGTTTAATGCTTGGCTTAGTTTTTCTTCCGACTTATAAAGTTTTGTCCGGTAAATTATCTGCATACAAATATGACTTTCTCTCAATTCCTTCAAAACAATTTTTATTTTATGGATAAAATCTTTACGTGATTCTCCACTTTGCGCTTCACCATAATTTAATGCAGGAGAAGTTCCCGAACGCAATAATTGTCCGCTTAAATGATTTGCCGCCTTTGTATCTGGCATAAATTCAACAATATTAATAATCAATACAGCAAAATTTATTAACCGTTCTTCAAGTTCGCGCTTATTCATTATTCACTTCATAAATCGTATATCGTTAATCCTTGTTCTTCAATCATTCTTTATAATTAGAGTCTCAGACTAATCCCAAATTTTATATTGCGTCTTGTTAAATATCTTGCCGGATTAAAAGGATATGCACTGATCGGCGCTTGCAGATCGGGATACAACGGATCATTCCAACCTGTCGGAGTCGGATTGCCAAGCTCATACGCTTTACCGGTTGTAGGATTAATTATTGCCGGATTCTTTGAGTCGAACAGGTTATTGACTTCTGCAAAAACCGTAAAATTCAACGAATTAATTTTTATATATTTTTCAAAGTTGAGATCAATCCAAAACCAATTTTGTCCAATCTTGTTATTTCTGTCATTTAAGATCGTAACATATTCCGGTCTGCCGTCGGTTAAATATTTACCTGTAAAATAAGCCGGAGTATATCTTTTCCCCGATTCAAATTGAGCTCTAATATAAATATTGTAATCATCCAATATTCCATTTCCGAAACCAAACAATGCGTTATTTTTTTCGATATAAAAATTAGTTGAAACCGAGGCGTTGAGCGGACGATCCCACGTCATATAAAATTCTTTAATTGATTCAGACAATGAACCTCTTTGAACAAGTACTCCTTCATCCGGTGAAGAACTTTTTCCGGTTACAATTGAATAGGTGAAATTAAAAGCGCCGGTAAATGTTTTCCCAATTCTTTTTTTATACTCAACTTCAACGCCTCTTGAGCGTGCATAATCGGAATTTACATAGGTAGTGAAAGATTTCGACGAAAGTCTTCCGGAAGTGATGATTGCTGATCTTGTGCTTACGTAATCAAAAATATCTTTATAGTAAGCTGTCAAAGTAAGAATGTCGTCTGGAGAAAATTGGGTCTTTATCCCCAATTCATACGCTACTGTTGTTTCAGGATTTAAGTCTGGATTTCCAAATTTTTGGAATGATGACTGTGCACTGACCGGATTTAATTTAGCGTAAACAAATTGAGGATTTGGCCATTTGCTAAAATGTCCGTACGAAAAGAATAATGTTTGATAATCCGAAACCGGGTGAGAAATTCCAAGTCTTGGGCTTAACCTTGCTTTAAATCTTCTGCCAAAAATGTCGAAGGTATGATCTTTATAACTTTGTCTAACTTTATCCGGGATAGTAATGACGTCTGGATTTTTAATAGCATCATCAACAAATTTTCCCGGGAACCAATAATCCATACGCAAACCGAAGTTTAAGATCATCCCTGAAAAGTTAATATTATCTTGAACATAAAAAGCGCCTTTAGAGGGATGTACTTTATAAATATCATTATTCAAACCTAACTCGCCAACCCATGGCTGATAAATATCAACAACCTGCATTTCCTGTGTTTGAAAATCAAATCCGGTTTTCAATTTATTTTTTTCATCAAAAAAGCTTGTCAAATCTCCTTTAACTGAAAACTCTTGAACGTAATGATCGTGCCAGGTATAAGGATTTCCAATATCCCAAAATCCGTCTCCCGGAATAACACCGATAGTATCTTGAGTAGTATTATAATATTGCACCGGGAAATTTGTAATATCCTGCGGCTCTAAATATTCACTCCATTTCTTTCCATTGGCGTCCGCTCTTAAATGAGTGAAAAAAGCATTTACTTTAAATTCATAAAACGTTTTCGGATTCAGAGTATGCGTAATGCTTAGCGTCTGGTAAACATTATTGTGCGTATAAGTGTTCGCGTTGTCAAAAATGTTTTGAAATGGATATTGGTAACCGGGACTTGGCTCTACATATTCAAGATTCGACTGTAACGACTGTGAATTCTGATTGATATTTACCGATTGATTAAACGAATATTGCAGTTTAAATGTCGGCGATATTTTGTATGTAATTTTCCCAAGCCAGAACCAACTATTTTCAGCACGCGGCGCAAACCGCGAACCGTTAAAAATAGATGAAACAACTTGACGTGCGGTGGACTTATTGTATCCTTGAGTAATCCCATCGGTTACTCCCATAAAAAAATTTCCAAAAAGAGTTATTTCGCCGGGAATTTTTAATCCTAATTCTGGAAGAAGGTAAGTAGTTATTGGTTCAGGTCCGCTTACATTTGCTTCAGCAATGTCTGTATTAAAAACATGTAAGGAAGTTTTGCCGAAGAGATTATCATCTTTGTATGAAAGATAACCATGATATTTTTCTCCTCCTTCTTTTGTCCGAACATTAACAACTCCGGATGTAGCTTGCCCGAACTCAGCATTATAACCCCCCGTAATAACTTCAACTTCTTCAATAGCGTTAGCCGAAAGTTGTAAACCAAAACCGGTTCCGGCTAAAGGGTCCTGAACGGAAACACCATCTAATAAAAAAGCATTCTCATTAGATCTGCCACCTCTAATGTGAATTTCATTATCAGATTTAACAACGCCAGCCTGCTGAACAACAATATCAGAAATGTTTTCAAGTCTGGCATTTTGAATATCTTCTTTAGAAATTGTTTTTTTACTTTGAGTTTCCTCAGCGTCAAGCATTGGTCTTGCGCCAACTATTATAACTTCCTGACCTAAAGTTAAGGCGGATTCTTCAAGCTCAATATCCAATTGTTTTGTTTTTCCGCGTTCAACTTTTATTGCGCCAAACTTAACTGCTTTGTATCCGATGAGTGAAACTTCAACATTGTAAGTTCCGGGATTAATATTTTTAATTCTGTAGTTACCGTCAAAATCAGAAGCAGCTCCGTAATAGGTTCCTTTAAGAACAACATTAACTCCGAGCAAAGCTTCCTTTGTCTTTTTCTCAATAACTTTACCCGTTATTGTTCCTGTCTCTTGTGCAAAAAGAGAAACAAAAGAGAAGATGAATATGGTGAGTAATAATTTCATGGCGTTAAATTGAAATCTTGGAATAGTACCTTAGTTAATAAATTTTTCACACTCCCCGGGAAACCGTTAACCTTGTGCAGAGGCATGCCAATAAAAAAGACATTCTTTTCACTATTTTCAAATCCAATAAATCCTTTTAATTCCTTATTCGGGAAATAATAAATTGGAGTAACTCCAATATTACTAAGATAAAAAGAGCGCGCCCTTGCCAAAGAAGAAGTTACTTGAAGCTTCGGATAATCGGTCTGAGTAGTATCGGAAGCAATTGAACCGGTTGGAAGAAAAGTTGTATAATCGCTGCTATCCGGAATTATCGGAAGAAAACCCTGAATTTGCGACAGGTCAACTGATTGAGGAAACTGCAATGAAAAAAATATCTTTCCACCAAGAATAGTATATTTTTGTACAGAGGAGCTTGCAAGATCAAGTGATGGATCGTTATCGCCGTACCAAATTACACAATCAAACAACTTTATAGTCTCCAGAAATGTTGAATTTAAAAATGGAGGTTTCTGGTTGAAAATGTCGTAAAAATCATATTTATTTTTAAGCTGTAAACTGTCATCCAACATACTTGCATAAAAACTTGGAGCGTTATCACTCTTTTTATAATCATCAACTACAACAAACTTCCCTTTCGGTTTTTTAACATACCACCCCGGTTTGCTATTTTTTTGTGCGGCAGAACTTAACCAAATAGATTTTGCACCTGAAATATCAGTTGCCTGTACATAGAAAATATTATTTGCATCATAGCGTAATCCGGGTAATTTTATTTTCTGTCCCGTAGTTTCGTTGGCAGCCTGATTATTCGGATCGCCATCAATTAAAATATCCATTACCGGATTTGGATTGGAGAAATCTTTAGTTCTGATTGTAACCATTTTAACACTGCCGTTTATCGATACGAAATTGTTTGTATCATTTAAAGCAATATTAATATTTTGAATCGTCTTGTCGCCGTCAATATCAGATGCATTCCAGCCGAAGGACATAACAGTAAATGATGTATCCGGATGTGTTGAAAGAATATTCCATTCAACTGTAGGAGAAGTATTTTTTATTGGCAATTTTAATGATGCAGGGTTTGGATCAATTAATCCAATATCAACAAAAGGTTCGCCGGAATCCCATTTACCGTTTCCGTTTACATCGGTGAAAGGTTCAGCGCCGTAGTTAATATTATTCTGAACAATTTGAGCGTCATATTGTCCGTTGCCTGAATTATCAACCGCAGAAACTTTGAATGAGAAAATAGTATCAACTGCGCCTATTTGTAATGAGAAAAGACTATCGTTGCTTGAAGTGAATGACCAATGTATTCCATCCCATGAAAGATAGTAGCCAACAATAAAACCATCAGGGTCATCACCACTCCAGTGTAATGTAATTGTGCTTTGCTGCTGCGATACCGTGCTATCGGGATTGAGGAATACTTTTGTAATCGGAGCTTTATTAGCAACCGGATTATCAACTAATTTTTCTTTACATGCGTAAAAGAAAAATAACCCGGCAAATAACAAAGAAACTGTAAATTTATTTATCATGAACTAAACTTTTTATTAAATGTAATAACGACCTCTCTCTATTTCCCTCTCCTTTATAAGGAGAGGGATTAAGGGTGAGGTTATTTTTATTTGAGAAGCATCATTTTTTTTGTTTGAATATAATTACCAGCTTGCAAGCGATAGAAATACATTCCGCTGCTCAAATGCGAAGCATCAAACTTCACATTATAATTTCCAGCAGGTTTCTCTTCGTTAACCAAAGTCACTACTTCTCTACCAAGAACATCGTAAACTTTTAAGCTAACTTTGCTATCGACCGCCAACTGCCAACTGATTATTGTTGATGGATTGAACGGATTCGGATAATTCTGATTTAGATTATATTGCGAAGGTAATCCGGTGGTTTCATTAGCAACATCCGTTGGTATATAACCGGAAATGTCATCATCTTTTCTTGGTGTAAGTTTGTAATAAGCATGAGTATATCCAAGCACTCCTGTAATTGAAGAGAAGAAATCTCCTTTGCTTACTTTTACAGCGCTTGCACCTGCATTGAAGCTTGTATTTCCATCCGACCATATAATTCTTGTATGTGGTAGAACACCGTCGTTTCCATAAGATTCACCATAATTATAACTGCCATCAGCGTTAGCGCTATCAATGGTAACGTTCTGATATCGAACCAAGCAACTTGACCATTGTTCGGCTTCGACTTTCCCTAAGGTTAAAGTGCCGATTGTTTCAGTTAACAAATTCTGAGGTTCCGGCAAAGGATTGTTTTGAGAATTAATGGTTATCGGAGATAAACTATCAATTCTAACTCCTAATGGACCTAATGAGATAACTCCTTCAACCGTTACATTATCACCTCTTTTAAGATTAGTCACCTGTGGACCGTTCATTCCTGAAGTTCCAAGTATAATACCGCTCCATGGTCCTTTTCCATTTTGAATATAAACTCTTGGAGGATTGCTTCCGTGGTTTCCCGGAATATCGGAAGTATCGGCAGTTACAACTCCGGTTAACGTTACATGATAACCGTTATAGCCGCTATATGCGCTTCCAAACGGACTGTAACGAACATCTTGTATTGTGAGTGGACGATTTAGAACAAAGTATGAATAGCGGCTTGTAGCAAGGTTTGTAGGACTTGATGACAACAAACCATTGTTATCTATCGCTTTAACATAAAAATCAACAAAAGCGGAGTCAGCCATTTTAGGAATTACGCAAGAATAAGTGGTAGAATCTGCGCTGGTTCCTTTTGTCATAACTAATGAATCTAAATTTCCATTGTTTACTCTTTTGTATAACACAGCACTTGTAACAACTGCGCCTTGAAGACCTTTAACAGTAGCGGTTACCGTAACATTATCGTTAGGTCCAACAATTGCCGGACTTCGTTTTACATTTGAAATGCTTGGCGGAGAAACCAAAATTGGGCCTAAATCATCAGCATATAAAGGAACTATTTCCCAAACACTATTATAGGCTTCCAAAAGTCCTTTAACATAAGAAAGTTGAGAACCTGCTGGCGGTGGAGTATATGTTGTCCTCAAAGCATAACTAGTACCGGTTTTAAAATTTCTTGATTGCGCATACATCTGGATTTTGTGTCCGTTGAGATCATTGATATTAAATCCACCTGCTGTTGAACCCGATCCGGTAATTAAATCCGAAGTAATAAGTGGATGTGATTCATCTGCTGTAAAAATAACATACATTCCTAAATATTTTCTAAGATTATAATTGAATGATCCATCCGGTAAATAGCAGCTATCAATTGTAAGCGGAATAGGATCAGGTCTTTTAGCATGTTGTTGAATAAGACTGATTTCAATTGGTTGTGGAGCCGTTGTAAGCACTAATTCGGTAGCTTGCCCATAAGGAGTAACGACACCGGTAAATTCATAAGTACCTGTAGTGTCAACTATATCAAGCAACGTACCTTGAACAGTAGTATCATTTTGTAGAATCATTAATCCGGACCATTCACTTGCATCGTTTGCCTGGATGTAACTTGCCCAACGCGAACCGGCAGATAAGATAGTTCTTCTATCAGTTTGCGCATTAACAACCGGGGTTACTAAAACTTGTCCTCTTACATGAACTAATTTATTAGCCAAAGGTGATTCCGGCCAGGTAGCCGCAGAACTATCAGGGATAAAATTAATATCCCGGAGAGAGACTAACGGAATAGTATCGGTCTGACCGATAACTAATCCTGTAAGCAAGATCATAAATACAATTAGAGATTTCAGTTTCATTTTTTTACTCCTTATTTAACTACTAAGAATTTTCCGGTTTTAATAAATCCGTTTTTACTATTTTTAACTGTGAAAAGATAGAGACCGGTTGCAATTGCTTGATCATTTCCGGTTATAAGATCCCAAGCGTGTTCACCTCCGGCAAATTGTTGTTTCTTGTCGGAAGCGTATTGTTCAAACCATCTCATATCTGAGCCATTGTTGTTTTGATCATGTTCTATTCTTTTAACAATATCACCGGCTAACGTATAAATTGTTATCTCACATTCAGCCGGAAGATTATAAAAATAAATTTTTCTTAATCTCTCTGAGGAACCATCCCACAATGCGTTGCCATAATAAGGATTTGGATAGACTCCTATTTGTACATTTTCATCATCTGTTGCGGGCGTACCAGGTAATACTCTCTTCAAGTTTGCCAACAAACTTGATTCCAAAGGACCAAGATTATTTACCGGATCACCTTTATCAAACGCAGTTACTGAAAAGAGATACTGCCATCCGTTAAGAAGATTTGGGACTTCATATTTGTAATAATATTTTGTTGTATCACCGGGGAAAGTCATTGGCTGATGTAATTCAACTGCGCTGAATCCGGTATTAAATCCGGTCGCTCCGGCGGAGTCAAATTGTGCAAGTACAACTAAGGAGCCAACGGTATTTTGAATGTCTGAAATATCAAATCCGGCTTCAGTTCTATAGATTTTATATCCGGCAAAATCTACTTTACCAGAAATGGGATCAATTGAAGATTCTGCTCTTTTGTCCCAATAGACTGTCGATTTTTGATTTTCAATTACCACTTTTACAACAGGCACATTCGGCGGTGAAGGTAAAATGTAACGATGAATCTGTCCATCACCAAAAAGATCTTCTCCGACATCAATTTTTCCGTTTCTATTTTTATCATTCCCGAAGTAAGCGCGTAATGCCCAATCAGAATTAGAATATAAATTTTTTCTCTGTTCCCATGAATCCATAATCGCCGGATCATTTCCAAATTTCTTTGCGCACACTATTGCATAGACAACATTGATAGAATCACCCGGCGCAATATTTTTATAATAGCCATGCGTAATTAAAAGTGATC
This sequence comes from Ignavibacteriaceae bacterium, assembly GCA_023231105.1. GTDB lineage: Bacteria > Bacteroidota > Ignavibacteria > Ignavibacteriales > Ignavibacteriaceae > UBA1563. Next base: position 35,851 of record JALNWB010000006.1, read on the forward strand.
TGTTTGACGGCAATTTTAAATCTTGCGGATTAATTCCCTTTCCATAACGATTTTGCCCGCCAAACCATCCTTGCATTTTTCGGTATCTCGTAAGATCATCCGAAGGAGCAAAATAGTTCGGGTCGGTTGTGTTGGCATGCGTCCACGAAGTAAAATTAGTTGCGGGCAAAGTATCAGTTTGATTGACAAACAAACTATCAATGGTTGGAGTTGAACCCAAATATAAAAATCCAACATAACTATCAGTTAATGGTCCATCGCCGTCGGCATCATACTCGTAAGCAATTTTTAATGTGTCGTTATACGCATCTCCGCCGTGCGAATAAAAAGCGGAGTTTGTAGAAGTATTAATTTTTGTATTCCGTACAACTGCGTCTGTCCAAAGACCAACATAAACGCTGTCTAAATATTTTTTGGAAACATTCTTTATTGTATAATTCATAATTACAAAGAAATCTGCAAAAGGAAAATTCCACGCGTAGGTTTCTTCGTGAACCGCAACACCTAATGGAACATGTTCGGCAATTTCTTCACCATTAGCATAAGTAGTATTGGTATCACTAAAATCCATTACAAAATCTTGGTGGGAAATAGCGTCAGGATTATAAAATCTTGAATCCAATAATGTTGATCGTTCAACAACTTTAGACTCAGCGGTATTAGTATATTCAAACCCGGCGTTTCTTCCTGATGAAAGAGAACTCGCATCAACAGCCCCTGTGGTTACTAAGGGACCAATCAAATTCTTTGTAGCTGTCGGATTATCTTTTTGAAATCCGCCGATCCAAAGTCCACCGACAAATATATGCTCTATTCCGCTTCCTAAAGGATATTCACATGAAGGCTGCCGGTTAGCTGCGGTAAGATTATTTAATCCGTTTCCGTAAATGCCATAGTTGGAAACCGTAAGACCGATGTTACCAATATTAGTGGATTTGGAATTATCATCAACGTTTGTTTTATGTAGGTCGTTTTGCTGCGGTTTTAACGGTGCAGCAAAAAGAAGTAACAGAAGATTAAGAAGTAAAATTTTTTTCATCAACAATAACTTATTTTTTAGCTAAAGCAAAATACATTAAAAATTTGGACTGATAAGTTATGAAATTATTAAATGATTATTGCAATTTATTTCATAAAAGTTTGTCCTAAAGAATAATTTTTTAGAAATAACATATAAAAAAAGCCCGCTCATAAAAGCGGGCTTTTTTGTGACAAGAATTTACTTGTTTTACTTCGTTAAAATCATCTTTTTAACTACTGTAAACTTACTGCTGCTGAATTGATATATGTAAACACCGCTAGTTAATTTACTAGCATCAAATGTTTTTTCATATCTTCCCGCTTCATAGCTCTCATTGGAAATTAACGTAGCAACTATTTGACCTAACGTATTGAATACTCTTAGTGATACGGTAGCCGCCTCCGGTACGTCGAATTGTATTACTGTACTAGGGTTGAATGGATTTGGAAAATTCTGTCCTACTCGATAAGCATCCGGTATGATTTTCTCTACCGACATTATACTTTCTTGCGAATTGGATTTAATTGCCGCATGATGCCCATCTTCGTCATCTTCATGTTCATTTTTACTTGTGACTTTTTCCCATGCGTTTTTATATCTCTCAATGGCATCACCAAAATTACCTTTTCCAATTGCTGTGGCAGCTTTTGCCATTTCATCGTTTGCCTTATCAATATCTTTCTGACAATCTTTATCACCATTGCAAACCGCTACTGCATCATCAATTGCAACTTGTGCTAAAGTTCTATCTGCGGTAATAAGAAAATTAATTGCAACTAAAGCATCAATCTTAAACTGACCATTAAATTTCTTATCTGTCAATTTTTCAACAGCGTCCTTTTCTTCATCAAATACTTTATTACCTTTTTGGGTTAGGTGATTTGCATCTTTCCAAAGTTCAGCTTTAAGGCTTTTGTTGATATGACTTATCGCTTCCTCAACTGCATGACGGATTTTTTTATCCAAATTCGTGAGGTAGGGAGTTAATTTTTCCTTAGCGAATTGCTTTTCTACTTTAGCAATTGGTCCACAATAATTTGATGGAAAACTTAACGACCATGGGTAGAAAGTGACATCCCCGGAAATAGCACTTACACTTGGCCCACTTGCGCTTCCCCACCAGTTGCAGGTAGCATCAATCGGTGTAGATGTTAGGTTCTTTAAAGTAGATAGACTGTTGTTGTGAACCTGAACACCCGTGACCGTCCCAGTAACGATGTTGCGAATATAGATTTGGAATGGTGATCCTACAGTTGCTATCACGTTGCCCTCAATCAGAACGGAATTCAGATTCGGACTTTGCATATCACAGTCATAGGCATACACATAAATAACCGGAAATCCTGTAGAGGGAGTGCCATCAATCTGGTTATTCTTGATGGTTAGTCCAGTTTCAGAGCGTCTGGCACTGCTAAAAATGGCGCCAATATATGGAGTTGCCAAATGAATTATATTATCTTCAATGCTCGAATTTGAGGTGTTGGTTAGTTCAAATCCGATATATCCACAATTTGAAACAATATTATTCTTTACGGTCCAATAAGAATGATCTCCCCACTTGCTTGGATTACTATTATAATCATTACCGACAAGAATACCATTATAACCTAAGTTAAGGAACGAGTTATCCTGAATAGTGATATTCGAAGTACTGCCTACCCAAGCAGAAATACCGTTGCCAATACCGTCTAAATCAGGTGAAGTGAAATTCCGCATTTCAAATCCTTTTATAGTTACGTTGGAAACTCCATTAGCAATTTTAAAAGCATCGCCCGGTAAAGAGCCACCATCAATCACAGGTGCATTTACACCAGGGCCAGGGTTTGCATCTCCAGGGTCACCTATAATAGTGACTGATTTATTGACTGTAATATTTCCAGCATATGTACCCGCAGCAACATAAATAATGTTACCAACTGTTGCATCATTAATTGCTGCCTGAATTGTTGGATAAAAAATATCCTTGGATGTATTATATACTGGTGGCGGATAAGCAGTACATATTCCCCAAAGAGCTTCACCGGTAATTTCGTTATTCTCTCCATAGCCAACAGATTGTTCCCAACCTCCGCTAGGAAGTTGGACACTCATTATATAGTTGGCTGCACCAAGAATATTCGACAAATATGCATTTCGATTAACTTCTAGAAGTGCAAGAATCGAATATGCTGTTTCCTGAATTGCCTCATCTCCATCATTAGGGATAACCCAAGCTTGGTTCCAAGAGAAACCACCACCGGCTATTTGGTAGCTGGCAAGTATGTTTGCGAGATCGTTTATGTTGTTTGCTGCGGCATGTTGCCCCGTAGTTGGATCGAAGTCCTCATGAACATACGCAAGTCCATAAACAGCTCCAGCAAGACCGATGACATCATACCACTGGTTGCCATCCAGTTCATTGATTTCTGCTTTAACTCCAGCAATCCAATCTGCAGTACTTGCACCACAGGCTGCTGCGCCCACTAAACCCATCCCTATATCCCATGCCGACATGTTACCGCCACGAGATATGTGAATTAGATTGATATAACTTGTTGTTGAATAGGGAATATTATTACTACGTAGGTATGTTCCCGCGCTAAGTTTATCATAAAAATTTGTTTTGACGTATGAGGAATATGTTGTAACACCAAAAATCTTGTCTAATTGCGCTGCAAGATAACCATCTGAAGGCGAAAAGTTGTTTGTTTTAGTCAACAAGAAAGTACCTGCCTTTGTTAGAGCGGCTCGTTGCGTTGCATTGCCAGTCTGCTGGTAGGCTTGTGCCAAGCCCATTGCAATTGGGCCAATAATATTTGCATACGTTGGAGGTGCAGTCAGTGGCCAACCCCAACCACCATCCGTACTTTGCTTTGCTACAAGTCTGTTACCGCCTTCAAGAAATGATGATGATAATGAAGAGATATCTAAAACAGAAGTTGATGATGAAGTGGCCTTTGGAATTGTCGAAGTTGTTTTTATCAGTTGTTGATTTGAACTAAGTGGTTTTAGCTGTTCCCCCACTTGGTCATATGGAGTCGCAACTGCTGGCTTTGTTTGTGCAATACCAATATTCGTTAAAACGAATAGGAGTATTGCTAAAAAAATGAATTTGGTTTTCATAAAGCACCTCTTTTTGAAATTAATAAATAAATAATTAGAAAAACTGAACTTAGCACTGTGGACAATACACAATGAACTGAACGAACAGTAAACTATTTTTATTATCGAAGGTATTTTTGCTCTGAAATTTAATGAGGGGATTTTTTATGTAATTTAAAATATATAAATATTAATTGTTTGCCAAGAGAAATTTTTTATTTTTTATTTTCGCGCCTTATAAAGTTTTTCTTGCTTGTTCATCTGCATGATATGAGCTTCTAACAAGCGGCGAAGATTCAACAATTTTGAATCCGAATTTCAATCCTTCTTCTTTGAACATGGCAAATTCATCAAGTTTAACGTAACGGCTAACTGGTAAGTGATTTTTTGTCGGTTGCAAATATTGCCCGATAGTTAAAATTTCGCAGCCAGACGCAACTAAATTTCTCATAGTTTCTAACACTTCATCATTAGTTTCTCCGATACCAACCATTATTCCGCTTTTTGTCTTCAAACCTTTCCGCTTAAACCAGGTAATTAATTCAAGACTGCGGTTATATTTTGCCTGCGGTCTTACAGCATGATATAATCTTGGAACGGTTTCAAGATTATGATTTAAAATATCCGGCGGATTTTGCATGATAATTTCAAATGAAGCTTCTTCTCCCTTGAAATCGGGGATGAGAGTTTCAATTGTGCATGAAGGAATTTGTTCCCGGATCAATCGAATTGTTTCAGAAAATATTGTGGCTCCGCCGTCTTTTAATTCATCACGGTCAACGGAAGTTATTACAACGTGACGAAGTTGCAACTTTACAACTGCTTCCGCAACACGCATTGGTTCATCAAGATCAAGCGTATTTGGAATACCAACTTTAATATTACAAAAACCGCAGCTTCGTGTGCATGTATCGCCGAGAATCATAAATGTTGCGGTGCGATGATTCCAACATTCGCCAATGTTCGGACATCTCGCTTCTTCACAAACCGTGTTGAGATTTTTTGTCCGCATCAAGTTTTTAAGATCGCTGTAATTCTCACCGATAGGTAAACGGACTTTTAGCCAGTCCGGGCGTTTGCCTAAAACCTCACCACGGTTTTCAACTTGTTCTTTAAATATTCTTTGATGATAATTGATCGTTCGCATTAATCTTTCTTTCAATATTTTTTTTGTAGGGAGCGGTCGAGACCGCTCCGTTTCATCAGTTCTGCCCATTCCGTTTTTATTGACCATGCAATACTAACATTTGCAAATTACTTTATTTGTGGTTATACGGCACGGAACGCTCACGAGCATTGCCTAATTTATAAAATAACAGACTGAAGTCTGTTTTACGATATTATAACTTCATTATTTTTTCGTCAAACTTTTCAAGTGTTTCTTTCACAAAAGATAGAAACTTTCCGCCAACCATTCCATCAACTAAACGATGATCGTGAGAAAGAGCTAAATTCATAATTGGTTTAATTGCTATGGTATCCATTCCGTCAACTTCAACTACAACAGGTTTTTTAATTACTGCACCAACACCAAGTATAGCTACTTCCGGTTGATTGATAATCGGTGTTCCGAAAATTGTTCCGAAGACGCCATAATTTGTAATTGAAAATGTTCCGTTCGTAACATCATCGGGAGTAAGTTTTTTTGTCCTGGCTTTTTCTGCAATTTCAGAAATCGCTTTTGCAAGCTCGATAACATTCTTTTCGTGCGCATTTTTAATGTTGGGAACAATCAATCCGTTTGGCTCAAGCGCAACGGCAATACCTAGATTGATAAATCTTTTTTGAAGAATTGTTGTTCCTTCGATAGAGGCATTAACAATTGGGAATGCTTTAAGAGCCTTGACAACCGCGTGCGAAATGAATGCCATATAGGTTAGCTTCACTCCGTTTTGATTTTGATACCATTCTTTATTTTTATTAATAAAGTTATAAATTTTTGTCATATCGACTTCAAGTGTTGCGGAAACAAGAACGGAAGTATCGCGGCTCTTTATCATGTGCTGCATGATTTTCTGCCGGATGTTGTCCATCGGAATTCGCTCAATTAAATTTGGGGCGTATTGATGTTCATCTTTAATTGGAAATACTTTCTCAAATGATGATTGAGGAACATCTCTTTTTTTCAAATAATCCAACAGATCATTTTTTGTTACTCTTCCGCCGACACCGGAACCGGAAATGTTTTCCAATTCATCAAACGTAACTTTTTCTTTTTTCGCAATGTTCATAACAAGCGGGGAATAAAATCTATTAGTTTCTTTCTCCTTCTCTTTAATTTCATTTTGGACGAGAATATTTTTCCCGATCATGGAATGCATTTGATCATCTTCAATAATCGTTTCACGCTGTACTTCCGCTTGATGCGAATGCTCGGTTGTAAAAACTTTTGCCACAATCGTTCCCACAGAAACCGTCTCTTGTTCATTCACCAATATTTCCGAAAGCGTTCCGTTTACCGGCGATGGAACTTCCGTATCAACTTTATCGGTGCTTATTTCAAAAAGGATTTCATCAAGTTTCAATGCATCTCCCGGTTTTTTGTGCCACTTGATGATGGTTCCTTCCATAACCGATTCACCCATTTTCGGCATGGGAATATCAATTGTCTGCGAAGATGAACTACCAATTTTTTCTTCTTTTGGAATTTTCTCTTGAACTATTTCCAAAACGGTTTCTTCTTTTTGTGATGAAGATTTACTATCAGGTAAAACTATATTTTCTTTAGTTTCAATGTATGCTACTGTTTTTCCAACTTCAAGAGTTAAACCTTCCTCCGCAGTAATTTCCGAAACTATTCCATCAACCGGAGAAGGGATTTCGGAATCCACTTTGTCTGTGCTGATCTCAAAAAGAATTTCATCTTTGCGGATAGCTTCTCCTGGCTTTTTATACCACTTCAAAATGGTTCCTTCCATAATTGATTCACCCATTTTCGGCATCGGAATTTCTATTCTCATTTTTTCTCCAATTTTTTTTAGTAAAGACGGGGCATGCCCCGCCTCTACTTTTTAGTATCGTAGCAGTTCTTTAATAGCTTGATAAATTCCTTCACGCGAAGGAAGCGATGCGTTTTCTAAAATCGGACTGTATGGAATATGAACATCTTTAGCAGCAACTCTTTTCACCGGCGCATCGAGATGTTGAAAACAAGTATCGGAAATTCGCGCAGCTATTTCAGCGCCGAATCCGGCAGTAAAAGTGTCTTCGTGAATAACAATCGCTTTGTTAGTCTTCTTCACTGAATTAAAAATTGTTTCTTCATCTAATGGAATGATCGTTCGAATATCAACAACTTCAACTGAATATCCTTCGTCCTCAAGTTTGCGTACGGCAAAAAGAGAATCCCAAACCGAAGCACCATACGTTATCACAGAAATATCGTTTCCTTCTTTTACAACTTTTGCTTTTCCAAAAGGAATTAAATAATTTTTATCTGGTTCAGGAGAAGTTGCAAAACTTTGACGATACAAACCTTTGTGCTCACAAAATAAAACCGGGTCATTTAATCGAATAGCGGTTTTTAATAATCCTTTTGCATCTGCGGCGTTTGAAGGGTACGCAATATATATTCCGGGAATGTGTGCAAAAATAGATTCAATATTTTGGCTGTGGCATAATCCGCCATGGATATATCCGCCAACGGCAACGCGCGTAACGAAGGATGATGTCCATGCATTGTTAGAACGGTAACGCATCGTTGCAACTTCATCTTTGAACTGCATAAACGCAGGCCAAATGTAATCTCCAAATTGAATTTCAACGATAGGTTTTAAGCCGGTTAAAGCCATTCCGGCTGCAACACCGATAATACTTGCTTCAGCTAAAGGAGAATTGAAAACACGTTTCTCACCAAACTTTTGCGTTAATCCTTTTGTTGCAGTAAACACGCCTCCCTTTTTATCTGCAACGTCTTCACCAAAAAGATAAGTTTTATTATTCAGTTCCATTTCCTCGTGAAGCGCATGATTAATTGCATCAACCATTACAACGGAATTTCCTGTTGGTTCAGTTGCTTCATAATTGAAAGTATCTTTCAACCCGCTTTCATCAAATACAAATTTCCCGTATGATTCCGGCAGCGGATCGTGTGCTTTTGCCGCTTCGGTAACGGCTTTTTCAATTTCTTCTAAAACTTCATTTTTAATTAATTGAATTTCTTCATCCGTCGCTAAATTATTTTCCTTCAAAAGTAAAATCATTTTTTCTATCGGATCGCGTTTAGCTTCATCTTCCAATTCATCGTGTGCGCGGTATTTCTTTTGGTCATCGGAAGAAGAATGAGAAAGCAAACGGACAACATCGGCTTCAATTAAAACAGGACCTTCCCCGCTTTTTACATATTCCATCGCTTCCTGAAAAGCTAAATACGATTCAACAAAATCAGTTCCGTCAATCAGCATTCGTTTCAGCGTGGCATAACCTTTCATCATCTCTGCAATAGAATGACCTTCTCCCCCGCTCTGTTTTGAAACGTGAACGGAAATTGCGTACTTATTATTTTCAACAACAAAAATAACCGGAAGTTTTTCCCGGCTCGCCCAATTCACCGCTTCGTGAAACTCCCCTTGACTTGTGGTTCCTTCGCCCGAGCTAACGTACGTTACGTTTTTTATTCCTTGATGTTGAGAAGCCAAAGCGGCTCCAACAGCTTGCAAATATTGCGTTCCCGTTGGACTCGATTGACTCGGTATATTTAATCCTTTAGCTCCATAATGTCCGGGGAGCTGTCTTCCTCCGCTTGAAGGATCATCTGCTTTAGCAAAACTTTGAAGAAAAATATCGTAAGGTTTAACTCCACAGCTAAGCACTACACAAAGATCGCGGTAGTACGGAAATACCCAATCGTGATGCGGGTTTAACTGCATTCCTGCGGCAGCTTGAATCGCTTCATGCCCGGAACCTGCAATATGAAAAAAAGTTTTCCCTTGCTTAAGCAAGTTCATCGTTTTTTTGTCAATCTGCCGGGAAAGAAACATTGTGCGGAAAACATGGAGAATTTCTCCTTTGGAAAGATTTAACTTTTTCCCATTGAACGAAATTTCCATTGCGATTTCTTTCTTTATATCTTTTTTCTTTTCTGTCGATCTCATATTTATTAATGAACCTTTTTAATGCGTGTTATTTTGAAAAATGAATTCTTCCTTTTTCACTCTTTCAATTTTTTCATATTGAACAACCTCAATAAAATTTCTTAGTAGTTTTTCTTTCACTTCCTCAATTGGTATTTCTTTACCTAATTCTTTTGCAAGAGAAGTAACTTCCTTATCGGTAATGCCGCAAGGAATAATACCGTTAAATAACTGTAAGTCAGTATTAACATTAAAGGCAAAGCCGTGCATTGAAATCCAATTGCTGATCTTTATTCCAATAGCGGCAATTTTTCTATTTTCAATCCAAACGCCGGTGTATTTGGGATTTCTCCCGGTTTCCAAACCATACTCTTTACACGTTAAGATGATGACCTCTTCCAGCGCACGCAAATATTTGTGCGTATCGTTTTGCCATTCATTTAAACTGATAATCGGGTAACCGACTATTTGTCCCGGACCGTGATATGTAATATCACCGCCGCGATCAATTTCAAAAACCGAAATATTATTCTGTTCTAAATACTCTTTACTGCCGGTAAGATTTTTTTTATCGGCAGTTTTACCCAAAGTATAAGTCGGCGGATGTTCGAGTAAAAGTAAAACATCGGTAATGCTTTTTTCTTTTCTTAATTGAAGAAGTTCATGTTGAAGTTTCCAAGCTTCTTCATAACCAATAAAATCAAGATTACAATATGTGAGTATCCTAGAATTCAAAGTCGAGTAATAACTGGTAAATTAAATTTTTTCAATTTGAATATTGAACATCGAACAAGGAACAACGAATGATGAAGTTTTTCACTTCGATATTCTGCATTCCTTGTTCGATATTCATTATTTCTAAGTTGATTCTGGCTTAACCATGTTAAGTTCCTAAATATGGATTGATTCACCATAAGCGTTAGCCGCTGCTTCCATTATTGATTCAGACAGTGTTGGATGCGCATGAATTGTTTTGGCAATCGATTCATACGTTGCTCCGTGCGATTTTGCAATCGCAAGTTCTGCAATCATTTCAGTTGCTTCCGAACCGATAATATGCGCGCCGATTAGCTCACCATATTTTGCATCGAAAATGAGTTTTACAAAACCTTCGCGTTCGCCTGCCGCAAAAGCTTTTCCGCTTGCCATAAATGGAAATCTGCCAACTTTAATCTCGTAACCTTTTTCAATCGCTTTTGCCTCTGTCAATCCGATGCTTGCAACTTGCGGCTGGCAGTAAGTGCAGCCGGGAATATTATCATAATTAATTGGAGCCGGATGCAAACCTTTTATCGTTTCCACACAATGGATGCCTTCCGCTGATGCAACGTGCGCAAGCCATGGCGCGCCGATTACATCACCAACGGCAAAAATATTCTCAATATTTGTTCGGTAAGTTTTCTTATCAACTTTAATATGATTTTTATAAAGTTCTACTCCCAATTCCTCCAAACCAAAACCTTCTACATTACCCGTTACACCGATAGATGAAAGGACGATATCTGCAGTTAATTCTTTCTGTTCTCCGTTTTTTGAAATCGTTACATAAGCTTTATTTCCTTTTACAACAGCTTTATCAACCATAGTTGAAGTGTGAATCTCCATTCCTCTTTTCTTGAAACTTTTCTCAAGCGTTTGGGAGATTTCTTTATCTTCGATTGGAAGAATTTTCTCCATCATTTCAATCAGCGTTACATTTGTTCCCAAGACAGAGTAGAAATAAGCAAACTCAACGCCGATGGCTCCTGCACCGATGATGATCATTTCTTTCGGCAGTTCGGATAAGTTCATCGCTTCCGTACTTGTGATAATCACTTTTCTATCAACCGGAATGTTTGGAAGCATTTTCGGTCTTGCGCCGGTTGCAATAATTATTTTGTCGGCATTAATAGAATCCGCTTTTGTTCCGTCAGTATCAAAAATATCAATTTGATTTTTTGAAACTAATTTTCCAAAACCGCGCACACGTTCAATTTTATTTTTCTTAATAAGAAGCTCGACATTTTTTACAATTCGCTCGGAGACATCACGGCTGCGTTTGATGATTTTGGAGAAATCGAAAGAGACATCCTTAGCGTTAATGCCAAAATCACCGGAGTGGTTTTTAATTTTATCAAATAGTTCTGCATTTTTCAAAAGTGATTTTGTCGGAATGCAGCCCCAATTCAGACAAACACCGCCTAAATTTTCTTTATCAATAATTACAGTTTTATATCCTAACTGCGCAGCACGGATTGCAGCAACGTAACCTCCGGGTCCGCCGCCTAAAATCGCTATTTCGAAAGATTTTGCCATTTATTTGTTTCTGCTTTCTTGTTTTTTCTTGCCTCAAATATAAAGAAGCAACGAGTAAAATAAAACTTGTTAAGGTTCCAACATTTATTACGATTTTTTAGATTCTTCCATTTTCCGTAAAACAGACTTCAGTCTGTTCTGATATAGAACATCAGTTAATAATGGTTATCAATCCTCTTCGTTCCTCGACCAATCCATCCGTTTTCATTTTCCGGATTATCTCCTCCAAATTTTCATGAAGGAATAATTCCGCAAGTTTTGCCTTTGTCAATTTTTTCTCATCTAAAAGAAGTTTCAGAATCTTCCCTCTCACTTCCCTTTCAGAACCTTTGAATGTTGATTGCTTCGACTTCGATTTAATATTTGTTAGTCTTGCTGTTGCAGCCATTGCTCCGTAGTCCATTAGAGCATTATGCCAAATTCTACTTTTCCCATTTGGAATGACAGACAATGCAATTTCCGAGAGCAGTTTTTGCGAAATATTTTCAGACAGATGCAGTTCATGGATCAACACCCGCCGGATGTTTGTATCTATTACCACAGTCTTTTTGTTGAATGCGAATGCTGCTATTGCTGCTGCCGTATAATTTCCAATTCCTTTTAATGCTAAGAGTTCGTCAATCTTTTCCGGGAAAGCAGCGCCATTATTTAGTTGAATGGTTTTCGCAATTTCTTTTAATCGGATTGCGCGGTTGTTAAATCCAAGTCCCGACCACACTAATAGAACTTCGCTGTTCTTCGCATCAGCCAAATCGTTGATGGTTGGGAATTTTTTAACAAATTTTTCATAATAAGGAACAACTCTTTTTGCTTGTGTTTGTTGAAGCATTACTTCAGAAACCAAAATAAAATATGGATCAGTCGTTTTCCTCCATGGGAAATCTCTTTTGTTAATCTTATACCATGATAAAATTTTAATTTGGAAATCTTTTATTGTTTTTTCGTTCAATACTTTTCGGTTCATTTATCTATTTGAGTAAATTCTATTATGAAATTTTTAAAATCATATTTCTTTTTCTTATTAACTATAACACTATTTCCGCAAGAAAAGTTTTATTACACCGGGAAAAATTACAGAAGTGAAGCATTATTTAATCCGCTTACTTTAATTTTAAACGAAAGTTACGATATTATTCAACTTGAAGGGTGGTCAAGGGATATTTTCAATTACAATTACGGGAAAAATACCAAATACTTTTCCAGAAATCTCTACCGTCCTCTTTATTCAATTTCAAAATACGGATATTGGAATTTCGCAAAGAATGAATTACTCCCTTTTACATTTCAGAAAAGAGGCGCTCAATGGTAGCCTAATTATCAGCTTCATTTAATAGGCGGAGGATGTCTTATGTTGCTATGAAAGAATGGTACGAATTACACGGTTTCTCATCGCCAAAAATATTTTCGATCGCCACAATGTTTCTTTATCATTCAATAAATGAAATACGCGAGATTGATGGATACGACGGAATAAACGTTGACCCGATTGCTGATATTTATTTTTTTGATGTGGGCGGAATTATTCTTTTAGTTTTGACGGTGTAAGCAAATTTTTCAAAGAAGAATTAAATTTAGCCGATTGGTCGCTACAGCCTTCCATTAGTTTAGATGGAAATTTGCAAAATAACGGACAATACTTTTCCATTAAGTGGAAAATTCCTTTAGCTGAAAAAGTTTCTTTCTTTTACTACTTTGATATGAATGGTTTGATCGGCGCTTCCTATAAACTTAATACTGAAGAAGCCGTCTCTGCAGGGATTGAATTGCGCGGAAGAAAACTTGAAGTTGTGCGGCAAATCGGGAGACAATTTGATTTGAAAACTATCTGGAATTTCGGATTCTTTTATGATAGAAATAATTCATTAATGAGTTCTATTTTCTTAAGCGGTTTAACCGATTATTTCTGCAACGTTAATGTCTATCCGGAATAATTAAATACGGAAATTTTTCTCCGGGACTTTGGTACGTTTTTCACAGAAACGGGAATGTTATTCTTGGTTTATCTACTGTTTACGCGCCGGGGTTGGGAGCAATTATTAAATGAAAGAAGAAAAATGTCTGAACCAGGATTTAATTGGTTAACAAAAAAATATTCCCACAGATATTTCATACTTTAAAAATAAGGTATTAATTAATCATGCGAATCCTTTAATCCAAGAAATCCTGGTTGAGACAATTATTTTCTTCATCAATCCATCTATCTCCCTCGCTGTTTTTATTTGTATTCTACTCATTTCAACAGTATCATCTTCTTTATACTTCTAAATGTTCCTGTATTTATTTCATAAAAATATATTCCTGAACTGAGTTTGCTTGCATCAAATTCAACTTCATAATTACCAGCAGGTTGATCTTCATTGACGAGAGTTGCTACCTCATTCCCTATTATATCATACACTTTTAATGTTACGTGACTGTTGACAGCCAACTGCCAACTGATGATTGTACTCGGATTAAACGGGTTAGGATAGTTTTGAGCAAGCATGAATTCTTGCGGAGGGAAAGAGTTGTTTTCTACTCCGGTAAACGAAGAAAAAACACTTATATCATCTAAATAAAGATAAGACCAAACGGAATTTGCCGCATCGGCGCGAAATCCGATTTCGACGGTTTGTCCGGCTGCCGCACTTAAATCGAAATAACCAAATGTCCATTCATTTACGGCATTATAGTTACATAAATATTGATCTGAAAGAACTTGCCCGGCAACATATACTCGAATTTGAGCGCCAACCCATAGCCCCGCACATTCAGAGGTTGTAGATGCCCGGGATTGATAATAAAGCCCCAAATAAACTTTCGGAGTATTAGGCAAAGTTAAGGTTTGCTTTATGGAATTTATTTCATAGCCGAAGCCGCCTAATCGCGCCATATATTGACCGGAACGGGGAAAAACTTGAGGAGTAATATCAACGGAGTTAAAAAATTGAGCCGTACCAATTAATCCATATCCTCCTTGAGAGTACTTTGTCCATCCTGTTGAAGCTCCTTGATCAAAATTTCCGTTTACTATATTTTGAGCCATGATTCCCGATGTCAGTACAAGTAAAATTAAAGCAGCCAAAAAAATATTTTTCATAATCACTCCTCAAATTATTTACTATTACGACATTTGTCGCCTGGTAATTTTTACTTATTTAATTTTGTTTCTGGATTTAGATCATAGTATAATTTAATATATTCTCTTACCACTTTCATTGATCTTCCTGTGATCT
>JALNWB010000007.1 GCA_023231105.1 Ignavibacteriaceae bacterium
AAAACCGCTTTAGGGGTCTATGCTAAAGCGGGCTACAATATAGAATTGTTTCTGTATAGGGATGCAGAAACACGGATCAAAAATAATTTATGTGGAAAAGAGTGTCAAGGGGAAAAACGAAAGGGGGGAAAAATTGCACGACTTCTTTCTTTTCTTGGTCCCTCAGTTCTTCGGGATAAACTCCAGAAAAGAAACAAAAAATAGGAAGCTTGTTCTTTTGTCTTGATACAAAAGAACCAAAAAATCAAGGCTGAAAAATTTTTGCTAAAGATTCATTCGTTACGCTATGGAAATTAAACTCCCCGCCTTGGGCGGGTCAAACAGTAATTTCCATTTGACGCTTCACTCATTCATCTTTTTAACGCAAAAATTTTTAGGCCGAAGAAAGAAAAAAAATTTTATAGTACAATTCTTTTAAGGCGCGGAAACTCAGAAAAATTAATTGGTAAGAAAAAGAATAAAAGTAAAAAGTCAAAAATCAAAAGGGAGAAAAAAGTATTATGAAAAATCTGAAAGTGATAATTGTTTTATTGTTAATCGAGATGGCGGTTATGTATTTGTTTTTTCATCATCAGCAAAAGCCGGTTGTGATAAAAACGAAGACTGAGTTGGTGAAGGGGAGGGAGGAGGTGAGTTATGTTAAAGGGAAAGAGATTGAGAGTAAAAAGTTGAAAGTTGAAAGTGGAAAGAAAAAAACAAAAATTGACAGCGCGGGGATGGCAAAAACTGAGATAAATTTTAATGATAGCGCAAAGGTAAAGGTTGAGGTAAAGATTGAGCATGATTCGGCGGAAATATTTTTTGATCTGGCTTATTTTGAAAAAAGTTTTTTACGGGTGGATACGATGAAAATTTATCGGCTGGATACTTTGAAAATAGAGACGGAGAAAACAATTATTGAGGAAGCGCCATTTTATGAGAAGTTTTGGTTTGGGGCGGGAGTAGGAGCAGTGGGAGTACTGATTTTATTGATGATTATCAATTAATGAAACTTGGCAAGAGATATTATTTTGTTTTTTCTTGGGGGAATAAAAAAAATAGATTACGTTTACATGTATTAATTATTGAGATGAGGCGGATTTATTTTTGCATTAGTTTTATATAGAGAACCATTCATAAACGAGGTAAAAATCACTTTACCAACACCGATTATATCCTTTACAAAGAACAACTGCAAAAAAATATTCTTTAAATATATTTTTGCAACACATGAGTTTAAAGAGTTAGATAGATTAAGAAATCGATGGGATTATAGTGTGCAAACCTTATTTCAAAATATTATGATTGACAAAAAACAGTGCAGTAGAAATAACCGTTGTGAGGTTTGTTTAATTAATATTTAGAATTCATTGATGAACAGTTTACGAAAATAATTATTCACAGTTAATACGTATATCACATAAAAATAATATTCATCAAAAAGGTGATTTATGAAAAAGCTTACTCTATTTTTACTTTTATTGTTTGGTGTTTCTACTAATGCGCAAACCACACTAAGTGCGGGTCATATCGCTATTATCGGATGGTTTTCCGATGGAGTAGATGGAGGCACTCCCCAATACAATGATGGATTTACATTTATATTACTTAGAGATCTGTCAGCAGGAACAGTTATTTATTTTACAGATAACGGATGGTCTGATGCCGGTTGGGTAAATAGCGCTTCTGAATTACATGTTTCTTGGACTGTTCCTTCCGGTGGATTATCTACTGGAACGATAGTATATGTTTACGAAACCTCTTCGTTCAATAACGGTATTGCATCGGTAGGAACCCTTTCTACACTACTCTATGGAACAACATGGCACTGGGCGAGTAGTGGTGATCAGATACTTGCATATCAAGGCAGCGGCGCAAGGACATCCTCTCCAACCTTTATTGCCGCCCTGGATGCAGATTATAATTCATCATTTGATTTATCCAATGGGTGGTCATCAGGTACGGTTGGAGCAGGTTATGAAGAAACGTTTTGTTCGGTCCCAACCGGATTGACCAATGGAACAAACTGTGTTGCTCTTTTTAATTCGGTTCAAGGGGAAATATGGGATAACTGTAAATACAATGGTACTTTAACAGGCACTGCAAGTTCAATTCTAAGCGCTATAAACAATTATACTAACTGGACGGGGTCAGATATCGCACCCTATGATATTAGTGCTTCTGCTTTTCCTACTCCGGCAATTACTGATCCGTTACCGGTTGAACTTACATTGTTCACAGCCGCTATAAATAATGATAATGTACAGCTTACCTGGCAAACGGCAACAGAAGTAAATAATTATGGGTTTGAAGTTGAACGTGCCTCGACTTCGCTCGGCATGAATTGGGAAAAGATCGGGTTTGTGAATGGCGCAGGGAACAGTAACTCGCCGAAAGAATATATGTTTGTCGATCAAGAGTATGAGCAAGAGCAAGATGGAGTAGTGAAATACAGATTGAAACAGATTGATAATGATGGGAGGTATCAGTACAGCAAAGAGGTAGAAGTTGAGGTCTCGTCTTCGCGCGACTTTAGTTTAGGGCAGAATTATCCCAATCCATTTAATCCAAGTACAGTGATCAGTCTGCAGTTGGCAGCAAGCGGGCATGTATCACTAAAAGTTTATGATGTTATTGGAAATGAAGTGGCAGTACTTATAAATGAATTTAAAGAGGCTGGAACACATGAGGTTGAATTTAAGTCGGCAGTCGGCAATAGGCAGTTGGCAAGCGGGATATATTTTTACAAAATAAATAGTGGAAAGTATTCTGAACTAAAGAAGATGATCCTCTTACGTTAATGCTGCGACGGAGATGTAGTGTAAAGATATGACGGGGTTTTTGAGAAGCAACCTCACCCGACCTCTCCTTTCCGCCAGTGGCGGACAAGCGTAAGGAGAGGAGAATATTTTGTGTGAATATTTTTATCGAAATTATTTTTATTTTTTTCTTGGGGGAATGGGGTCCCTCGACTGGTTCGGCTTCGCTCACCACAGGTCAGCTCGGGAGACGGGGGAATAAATATTTTTTTTCTTGGTTAAAAGGAATAAATGATTTAGTTTTACTAATAATAATTATTTAAGGATGAGGTTGCTTTATTTCTGAGATAGTTTTACATACCGAAAAATTACCAAACGGGGAAAATGAGATGTTACCTTTCCTTTGCTTATTTCCAACGAAGACAAAACGAATAAAAGAATTCTACTTAGATTTATTTAAATATTATTTATTTAAGAGTCAGTTAAAAATAATTAGTACGGCAGTGTTGGGTTTTAACATAAAACGCTGTTAGGCTATTAAAATATTGGTGGACTATGGAAGAAATCACTCCTATTAGAAAATATCTTGAGAAAACCGAACTAGAGCTATACCAAAAATTAATTTTTATAAAGAAGCATGTTGAACTAGTACTAGCTCGTGTTCCTGCAACATTTCCAGAATATACTGAACATGGTTGGAATCACGCTTTAAATGTTGAAAAACTTGCATACACACTCTTTGGAGACCGTTTATTTGAAATATTATCTGCTTATGAATTGTTCATTTTAGTTAATTCTTGTTGGTTTCATGATATAGGAATGGTTGGATCCGTGGATGAGGATCCGGAAACAGTGAGGCTCCAACATCCATTAAGGAGTAATAAATATTTGCTTGACCATTATAGTGAATTAAATATTGCGAGACATGAAGCTAGCGTTATAGGTAAGATATGTAAAAGTCATTGGTCGTTTAATATTGACCAAAATCATGAAGAGATATTAGTAAAAGAAAAGACGGTCAAACTTCGATTGCTTTGTGCAATTTTAGGACTAAGTGATATTTGTGATGTAACAGCTGATCGTGCACCTGAAATCGTTTACAACATTATTAAACCTGGACCAGAGAGCGATTTGTTTTGGAAAACACACTTGGATATTGGGGGATTAAATAAGAATGAAAATGGAAATATATGGCTCACTGCAGAATATAAATCTAGTAACGGGAAACAATTGATTGAAAATATTGTAAATGCAATTGAAGAAGAATTAAAAGTAATTTATCCTACTATTCAAAAATATGACTTCAATATACAACCTGTTATAATTTCCCAAATCGATCCTATTGACCCAAAACTTAGTGATATATCATTCCAAAAAAATCTACATGCCCAAAATATTTTAGAAATTCTAACAAAATCTTTATATAAAAATAAAAATGTATTTGTGAGAGAATTATTGCAAAATGCAATTGACGCATGCAAAATTAAAGATACTCTTAAAGATGATTCTGAGAGTTATACTCCGTCTGTAAGAATATTTATACATGGGAATGATAATATAAAATTTGACATTGAAGACAACGGTGTTGGGATGGATTTACATGATATTGAAACTCAGCTTTCAGTCCCTGGCGCAAAATTAATTGAAAGTTATGATCTAAGATCACTTCCTGTTAATAAAAGACAAAAATTGGATGCTTTAATTGCACGATTTGGAATTGGTTTTTTATCGTGTTTCTTATGTTGCGATAAAATTGAAATAGAAACCAAAAAGAATAATTCTAATCCTCTTCGCTTTGTAATTAGCGATTTATATACTAAATACGGGTTTTTAGAAAGTTCGAAAGAAAGCAGCGGTACTATTATTCGAGCGACACTTAAAAAGGAATACAATAATAATTTCTTGGTTGATGCTGTAAAATATTATTACAAAGGGAATAATTATGTTTCGGAAATACAAAATAATTGTGTTGGAATGGCGATTTCAAATCTAGTTGCAGATCTAAAACAAAAGAAATATACTATTGAAATAAATGAAATTGATTTAGAAGGAATACTCACGTTAGACCCAAATTCTCAGAATAAGTTGATGGTTTGTCAAGAAGGAATTCTTATTAATGAGCATATGGGAAATATGCTTCCTACATATTCGCTTGGAATAGTTGGTTTTATTAATGTGGTAGCTGGTGTTATAGATTTAACAACTTCTAGATTTGAAATTGAGGAGAATGAAAAATTCATTGCACTCAAAGTAAGGATAGAAAAATATATTCAGTTATTAATTAATAAATCTCTCGATAATATTAACGAAAAGGATGATTCATCACAAAAGTCTCTGCTAAATCACTTATTGTTGATGAGTTCTTTAACAAATAATTATACTAATTATCTATCCAATTTATTTTTAACTAATTATAAATATGAAACACTCTATGGCGAAATGATAAAATTAACTGACTTATTAGAAAATAAAGAAATATACTATTATTATGAATCATCTAGTGTTAATACTAAAAGATGCCGATGGTTAAACCAGTTTATTTATTCTAAAATTGATTTTCTATCAAACTTCAAAAGCATTGATATACCTACGAAAAATATACTTTATATAAGTTATGAAATACCGGCAACTGAATATTTTATTAATTTAGTCGAAAACTTTTTGAATAAGAATGGGATACGTTTTTATGACCTTGGTATTTATGAAAATCTTAGAGGTATAGTGGAGTATTCTTCTATTGATGGAGGAACAGAATCTGAAATAGTATTAAGGAAAAATGGAATTATATTTTCTTCAATCCAAGACACAAGCAACCCTGTAATAGACCTTGGGTCTCCCATCATACTAAATTTGGCTAATGAATCTGTAAGTTTTGTGTATAATAGAATGATAAAGAAAACCGACAAGTCCATTCGACATTCATCATTAGCATATTTTTTTATGCTTGCACAAAGATTTGATCTAGCACATAAAGAACTAAGTCTTGTAATAGATATCAATAAGCCTCCATTTATTGAACACGGTCATTACAAACCTACCGAGTATGATGCATTAATGCATAAAACTCAAAAATTATATTACGATGGTTTATATACTTTAGCGATTGAGATAATGCAGAAGTATAATCTACAAGGTTCATGGGCAGATAAACTAAGAACTGCTTGCATTGAAAAAATGAATGGTGATAGTAAATAATTATAATTAAGAATATATATGGATAGCCTAACCCGCCAATCAAGGCGGACGCCGTTTTTCAGTACGGCATTTGTGTAATTGTAAAGTTGTGTTGCAAAGTTTATTTGCACTTTAAGGTGGTGTGTTCTAAGAAATATTTTTATAAATAAAAGTAGTTGCTGTTATTCGGCATCCTTGTTTTGGGCTGCCTACCTACGGTAGGTAAACCGGTTAGCGGCAAGTACGTATGTTTAAAATAAAGGGAGTAATTATTTTTAGATCTCCAATTTGGAAGTATTAGAAAACCAATAAAGGAGATAGAAAATGGAGACTCAGAAGAATCTCGTCACTTTGGGGGGAGATTTTTAATAATTAAATGGTTCGTCTTGCGAAAGTAAAACGAGAATAGAAATCTATAAATAATTAATTTGGCAGTGTTGGATTTTAACATAACACATCGTTAGCTGGATGAATGATCGATAAATGAATTAGGACATTTAAATTATGGCAAAAACAATAGACCCAAGAGAGTTAGCGGTTGTCCATGGACGTGATTTAGAAGTAAGAGACGCTGTTTTTGATTTTCTTCGAGCTTTGGATTTACATCCACGTGAATGGGAAGAATTACTTAGCAATTCGCCAGATGCAACACCCTATACTGGATCTTTAATAGAAAAACTTTTTGAAGATGTTCAAGCGGTTGTTGTCATTTTTACGCCAGATGATGAAACAAGACTTCACCCTGATTTACAAGGTTCGAAGGAAGAATTATATGAAACCCGGTTTACATGCCAAGCAAGACCAAACGTTTTGTTCGAAGCCGGAAGAGCTTTTGGTTTATATCCTAATCGTACTGTTCTTGTAGAAGTCGGTGAATTAAGACCAATAAGTGATCTTATTGGGCGACATACAGTAAGGCTTGGTTCTGAAAAAGCTATACAAAGTTTTGCAAATCGTTTGAAGACTGCGGGTTGCGCCATTAAAACTAGCGGTACGGATTGGTTAAAATTATCGCGTTTTAATAACCTCACTGCATTAAACCGTAAGCCGGCGGCAAGATTTGAAATAAATGATAAACCAAATCGGATTTTCCCAACTAATATTTGGTTAAATCCATGTTCATTTAGTTCAAAAGATAAAATTGAATTAATAGCCCAAAAAGAAAATCAGAATCACCCTGTAATTGCAAGACAACTATTAAGGGATTTAAGTAGAAGTGATAAACTTTGGAGCCTTTATTCAAAAAAAGAAGGTCCAAATGCGCAATTGAACTTAAAAGGTCAAGTTAATTTACAATCATCTGGCTCTTCAGATTTTCGATTGATACTTGTTCAGCAAAGATTTGCTCTTGATGGTAGACCTCTATCAAACCCGCCTGATGCGGGTCCAATGGGTTTTGTAATGATACCCGGACAAGAAATCAATGTTAGTTTTGAGGTATCTATTCCAGATAGAGAATATCCAGAAGGTTCATTGTTATATGGTCTTCATGTCATTTACGAAGATGAAAATAATAATAGAAGAGAACTTGAAGTATTTTGGTGGTACGATTTTACTGAGGATAAGTTCTGGAATAATCTTAATAAAGTTCCCTTTTTCAGTTCAGTTCGTCAAAGTTTTTGGTAATTCAGCTAACCAGCTTTTCCACACGACCTCGTTTTCATTGCGGCATTGTTTAAGTTTTCGGGTTAAGTGAAAAAAGTAGGCATTGCAAAAAGTTTGTTCTATTAAATAATATTATAAATAATTATTGGCATTCGTTTTATAATTGTATCACTGTGTTAGGCAGTGTTTTAATGAAACACCGTTATGCGTAAATATTCATAGGTAATCAAAAATGAAAAATCTTTTTTTAATTGATGGTGCATCGGGAACAGGTAAATCAGATTTACTAAAACATATTGTCAACACTCGAAAAGATGCTTCTATATTGAGGAAATATTCGACTAGAAAAATTCGTGAATACGAAAAACGAGACGACATTAAATTAGATTTGGATTTTGTCAGCAAAGATAAATTTGAAAAAGCAAATTTAGACTATGTCTATACATATTATGGCAATCAATATGGTTTTAGTAAAAACGAACTCAAAAAAATGTTGATAGAAAAATCTAATGTTTTTGTAATTGTTAGAAATGCTGATACGATTAAGCAGCTTATAAATGATTATTACTATATAAATGTTGTTCCAATATTTGTTTATACAGACCAAGAAAAACTAAAAATAAGATTAATCAATCAAGATTATAGCGAAACTGATATTGCCGAAAGATTGAAAAAAACTGGTTTAGCTTATGAAGACTATCTTCGTCATCCAGATATTTATGATGAAATATTGATCAATAATTCTACAAAAGAAGACTACCATCGTTTAATTGATTTGATAATCGATCGGTATAAAAAACTACCTGAAATTGACGACAAGCTAATTTTTGTCCTTATGTCATTTAATCCCAACAATCCTGAACTGAAAAAAGTATTCTTAGCTATTCAAAAATCAGTTGAAATCTATGATAAATCATATAAATGTTATAATCTAGAAAGTCTGAAAGGGAAGTCATACAAAATATCAGATACAGCAAAGGAACATATAAGTAAATGCCGTTTAGCGATTATTGATTTAACTGAAAATAAGCCGAATGTTTTTTATGAACTTGGTTATGCAAGTGGAATATCCAAGGATTTTATTATTAACGCCCACAAAGACACTCAATTATTATTTTACCCTCGCGAATGAATATAAAGTGATTTTTTATGATGATGCTTTTGATTTACAAGAAAAGTTATTTGAGATGCTTCCAGGAGTTTTGAAATAATAATGAACGCTCAACATATTTAAGTAACGGGCCAAGATAACAATAAATGCTAAAGGTAAGATTTAATTTGAAATGTGTAAAATATTTGAAATGGATAGAGAGTTTTGCTGAACTATACAGATTTTATAATTTTATCTTTTCCAGGATTAGATATTAATGAAGAAGAAAATGAAGAGATGTGGGTATCGAGTTGCAACAATGATTTGGAAATAAACAAAGCATAATACAAGATGATCAAAGCGACTGCCATAAAGATTGAGATTTTGATTTTGTTAAAAAGAAATGTTGTATAAATAAGTTGCTCTAAAAAATAATTTAGAAAATTATTGTTATTCGGTTTTTTAATTTTTGATGTATTGTCTGGGGACAAAAACTCAACTGTATAAGATAAAAAATTATGAGTAAAATCTTAATACTAGGTGCTGGCGCTTCTTATGGGCATGGATTATTCGGAAAGCCAAGTCCTCCCTTGATAAATAATTTTTTTACCGAAAACACAATTAAAATATTTAGTTCTAGTTATACACCATTATTTGATCATTTAAAAAATATAAATCACTCAGGCGATCTTGAACAAATATTTGGAACTCTTGATTCATACTCTTCATTGCTACCACTACGAAATAGACGCACGAATATTGCAAGATATGGGCATGAATTTGAATACTGTATACCGATAGATTTTCTAAGAGCATACACAATTGATGTAATTGTCTTTCATACACTATGGTTAAATAAGGGAGAGACTTGCCCATATCACAATTATTTGGCAAATAATTGGTTAGAAAAGAATGACCTTTCAATCAGTTTTAATTATGATTTAATATTTGATTCTTCTCTTAAAAAGTCCGGACTTTGGCATGAAAGCACCGGATACGGTAGACCTATTAGATTATTTGATAACAATGAGTATGAGAATAGTAAAGTTATGTTATTAAAACCCCATGGAAGTCTTAACTGGGAAAGATTTATAAATCCACAAATTGAAGGTATTCAGAAAGACTCTTTCATTGCAAAAGAAGCATTTACTATTGAAGTATTTTCTTTGAATAAGACGTTCGATAAATATAAGGAAATACCCGAGTACATAACTTCTTGGATAGAAACTATTAAAAGTTCAACATTACCACAAGATGATTTTAGAAGAGAACTATTTTGTTTTAGAGAAGATTCTATGGATGGAGTGCCATACCCATGTATAATAATGCCGACACCATTGAAACCTCTTAGTCAATTTAGATATGGAATTATGAAAGATATTTGGCCTAGAATAGAGGATAAACTATTGAATGCGGACGAACTATTATCGATTGGGTTTTCTTGGAGAGATACTCATTTTAATTCTCTTGTACTCTCAGTAATTAATCAAAGGAAAAAACAAATAAATATTTCAATAGTTGGAAATGAACAAACATTTCAAGATACAAACACCTTGTTCTCTAAAATAAATTCGACAAAAGTTTCATTAAAACACATAGGAAATACGTTTAAAGAAATAATAATTAATAAATTAATATAGATAACTAAATGACCATCCACCGTTCAAACTAAATAGGGATGGGATTATTTAAAAAATAAAAGAGGAAATAATATTATTAACGTAATATTTTAGTAATTCAAAAAAAGACTCTCGTAAAATCTAGAGAAAATTGGTATAGAACAGGTAATGATGAGACGGGTAAAAAAATAAAGACTGGATGAGATTCTAACGGATTAGATGAAAAGCATGTGTTGTCAGTCAAAAAACAAATTAAATGATTAAATAGTAGCTAAACAATGAGAAAGTCTGAGATTTTAAAAGAAGATTTGATATATTTTTTACTCTGATATAATAAGTGCAAAAAAAGGTTTGTAAATTTATTGTTAAGAATGTTTATTAACAAATATATGTGTGATTAAATATGGTTAATAAAAAACTTATTTTATTTTTAGGTGCAGGTGCTTCATGGGACTCGGGATTACCTCTGGGTGACAATGCTGCTTCTTTTATGATCCGAAGTTGTTTTAAAAATACCGATTTACAAAAAATCTGGGATGACTTTTTGCGTTATGAGGCAAATCATAAATCAAGCAAATGGCCAAGATTCGAAGTGGTAATAAAAACATTTGAAGATTACATTAAAGATTCAGCAATTAAAATTATTAAGACCTTTTTTGATTGTGGTATATCCTCTACAGTGATGACCTTAGCCAAATTAAAAACTGATAGAATATGGATTACTACCAATTTTGATAACCAAATAGAACTGGCTCTGGAAAAAGAAAATAAAATATACAAGGTTTTTACTGATCGTGAGGAAATTGCAAATATCACAGAAGAAGATTTAAAAATTGATATAATAATAAAACTACATGGAGATGCGACGGAATTAAATACAACCAATAATCTCGGAGTGAATATTGAACAAATTTTAAGAGTCTTGCCAAGGAAAACAGAAAATAAATTGATCGACCTTGTGAAAGTGAATAATAACATTATTTTTATCGGATATGCGGCGAGAGATCCTGATCTTCATAGCTTTATTAAAAAAATAAGTCACGTTACAAATGAAATTAGTTGGATAGATTTAGGGGTGAAAAGTGAAAGGATAAAAAAATTAATTGAATCAAAAATCAATTACTACCCGGAGGGGACTCCTCTTGCATTGAAAAAAATATTTAATGTTGAATTACAAAAACCGATTAAGCATATTGGTAGATGGGAGGAAGGAATTGATAAAGAGTTATCCAATTTTGATAAGCAGGACTTGCTCAATATCCTTGCCGATATCTGCCTTATTAGAAATGATGCTTTTTCGTTGAAGAAATTAGATATTATACAAAATAATGTTATTGAGAGTAATGAAATTAACTTATTTCGAAAAAAAAGAAGACAAATTCAATCATTGTTTCATACTCCTCAGAATGAAGTCAGCTACACCATCTATCATCATCTTGATGAATTAAAAGCACTCTCTTTATTAACTTTAAACGAAAAACTTAAGGAAGAAATTATTCATTTAATTGCGGATATTCAGTGGAGGTTGAAAAACCCCCACGAAACTATCTCAATAATTAAAGGGTTTATCAAAGAAAAAAAATCAAAGAGCAAAGAAAATGTAGAATTGTTGATCCTTTTGGGTATAGCAAAAATCTATTCTGGAGTAAACAATTTCTCTCAGGGGATAAGGGTTTTAAAAAATGCTAAAGAGATTGCAATAAAAAAAAAATTGCCCATTCAGAGTGCTGAAGCAAGCTTAAGGTTAGCTACAGCTTTAATACGTAAATCTGAACATAAACAGGCTGAAATAGAGCTTCATAAATCGAAAGTTATTTTCGAAGAAATTGGTAATCCACGACAAATATTTATTTGGAAATTGAATTATGCTGAATGTCTAAGAATACAGAGAAAATTTCATCTGGCAAATGATACCCTAAAACAACTAATCAAAGATTCAGAGTTAGCTGAGGATACGGAAGTTACTATTAATGCGTTAGGCAATAAAGCGTTAGTCTCTCTCTCATTAGGAGAATTACTAGATGGAGACAAAGAATTAAAAAATGTAGTTGAAATGGCTTCCAAGTTAGAAACTAACCAAGAGGCCAGAGCTAATGCATTATATAATCGAGGGTGGTTAAGGGCAATTTGCTATGATTGGAAAGAAGCCATCAAATATTTCAAATTAGCAGCTACTAGTTATAAAGAAGATTATTATTCACCAGAGAGAAGAGGAGGAGCATATTCTTTGATAGGCGTTGGTTATTATCTTTTAGGGGGAAAAAAACTTTCAAATGCGATATTAAAAAAAATTGAGATAGAAAAAATAATCCCTTCAAGTAACATGCATAGTGATTATAAATTATTAAAATATCTCAATCAAAATTTTTCAATTACTAAAACTCAAGTTAAACGGGTTAATAGATTGTTTACTGACGAACCGGAACAACTGTTTTATTTTTATATGATGCTACTAAAATTAGAACCCTATAATGTAACATATTTAGATGCGGTGATGAATAGCGCGAAAATTGCACAAATCTCGGCCTATTGGGGAGTTATTAAGGAGTTTTCTGAAAAATATAATCTTGACCTAGAGCAGGGCAAAATCGAATTAATTAAGATGAACTACCCTGGTGATCTAGGGCTAATCAAAAAAAAGCTTAAAAAATGATAAACCTATTAATATCATATATTGTGTTTTTTAGATTTAATGCAAAAAAGATCGTCAGCTTTTAGGATCGACATCATGAAATCCCACTCTTAGCAAAGTACTTATAAAGGTGCTCCATAACGATAAGTGAATAAAGTTAATTCTTAAAGTAATAGGCAAGGATTTCTTGAGTTAATGGTTCTCTTAATTTATTTGTGTCTTCGAAGCCAAGGATTTTATGATTTCTTATATTGAATCCTATTTGATCAGGTAATTTAGTAACGGATGTATTGGATATCAAAATTAAATTCATTTTTCTTTGCTTGCGCATTTTTATTAGACCCATTAAATAACCGACTTCGTGATATACATTTGGATTACTATTAGTCAAGTCACCTATTAACAATCCGGATTCTTCAATTTTTTGGAGGATGGCATCCGGAATTTTATACGCAGATCCATCTTTGAAACGATCTATTCGGAGGGGATAAATTTTAATATTAGCGTTTTTCTCTTTATTAATTCTTTTAATTACGTCCTCAATGACATTGTAATGGTTTTCACAAACAGCATCATTGAATTGCATAGACACAAAAATAGTACGATGTTTTGCGAGAATTATATTATCAAAAATAGAGATAAGGTCTTTTGCAGCAACTTTTTTAATCTCATAAATGTGATTTTCTAAAACCCAATTTGTAAACCAATCAATATTGAATTTGTTGTTTTTGAATGCAAAGAACATAAAGGAGACTAATAGACCAATTGATCCACTCAGTTTTAAAAGAGGATTGTCATTGTAGATTTGTTCAACTTTTATAAAAGTTTTTTTGATTAAATCGTACTGGTTAAACTTTTTAGTTATTTTACCAAATTCTCGTAATAATGCAAATAAGTCGACTAAAACCGTGCGGATGTTAGCAATATCTTCTTTTTCATTATACAAAAGTTTGCCGATTGTAGGATAATTTGCCGGAATAATTTTTTTCCAAATATTCCTAGTATTGAAATAATCGGGTCCAAAATCTTTACGCTTTAAAAGTTCTGTGTTTAGGAAATTATCTTCGTCATCAATAATTACACGGTAGATTTCCTCATCAGTGAGAGGAATGCTTTTGGAATTAATATTATGAAATACTGTTTTCTCAAATTTTGTGGGTATTCTTTTAGAATCTTTGGATGGGAGACTTGCATTAGGTGATCTATCTTCTAGCAATATCAAACAGAAGGGGGCTATTAATTGTGTAATACCTATACGGTTGCTATATTCTTTAGCGGCACTTAATCTGTGGTTTCCATGTATGCGCAAAAATGGTTGTTGATCTAAAGATATTAATTCGATTAATCGGGAGTCATCAATTGAAATTGTAGTAATTTTTGTTTCGTCTATTCCTCTACTATCCAGAACATTTACTTCTTTTATTACCTTTGTTCTAAAATTAATGGGATCAATATTGGAGATGAATTTTTTCCCGCTAACAATTTTACCCATAGGACTCAAACTGAACTGAGTACTATTCCTTGGAAAACGATACATAACAATATAACTCAAGATTACTTCAGGGAAAAATAAATCAGGATTGTTTTCTAAAAACTGGAGAATCCTTTATTTTTGAAAATTTATTAGATTTCGCTGGAAAGTGAACTCAGCGCGAGATACCTTTTCTAAATCTTTTAAATAAGCATAACCACGAATGCATGCCTGGCCTAACGATTGATCGAGAATTCCCCTTAGAATCACTTTTTCTACCCTCCTTCTCCGAAGCTATTTGTGCTGAATAAAAATTAATAACTAATGCACCAAGAAGCAAAAATACTAATACTTGAAAGATAATTAAATATTTTCCTGTATCGTTCAAAGGGGTAATATCTCCATAGCCGATAGTTAAAGAGCTAATAAAACTAAAATATAATGAATCAAGAGGTTTTGTAATAAGGACGTCGTTGTTTGATACAATTTTTTTTAAAGCCTTCAGTGACAAATAAACTGTGGCAAAATCAAGATTAAGTTCGATATAATCTAAAATTACAAATATTAAGTTCCTTTTATAGGAAATTGGGTTAGTAAAAACATTGTTGTTAATAATTAAATTAGCAGAGTACAGTACTGTTTCTAAAATCATAAAAAAAGCCCAACACATAAAAAAACTATAACCCCAAATAATTTTTAAGTTGTTGTACAAACCAAAAAATAGAATGCAGAATGCACAAAGCAATTTGAAAATAACGTATAATTCTATTCCTAAGTTCTTAGCAAGATTTCCGTACCTACCAAAAAAGGCTCTTATGTAAATACTTGGAGTAATAAATTGAACGATAATAAGAAACATTTTCAATAATCTTTCCGTACCAATCGCCTTAGATTTCGCATCTCCAGTATTATTCCAAACATCTTTTAGGTTTTGAATTTGATGGGAAAGGACTTTATGCCCAAGCGGTTCATTTGAGTAACTTGACATAAGCAATTTGCTAAAGAATTTTTTGTCAGTACTCATATATTTATTGAAACCATAGAATTATTTTCAGTTGTTAGTTTTGCTTTATTGAATTTTTCTTTTTTCATTTTTGTTAAGTCCTTTTATGTGCTTTTCTAAAGACTTGTATTTTTCTTTTACTTCTTCACCACTGTAGAAATCGAGTAAGTCTTTCTTGGTTAATTTTTCTTACGATAACAGATGTAATGGATTCATTTAGATTAATTTTCCAAATAATTATTAACGTCATTATAATAATTTTGAATACAAGCAGCAAAGTGATTAATATTTAAATTCGACTCCTTAAATTTATCTAGATATTTTTTCGTTAAATCGAACATATCTAAGAAGGATGCATATTTTGCAATACGAATAAATAAAGGCGGCATCTCAGGGTGTTTTAAGTATGGCTGGATTTCAGATTCTACTTTTTGAAATGATAAAAGCATTTTATTCTTTAAGGATTGACTTTGTTCAGGATTTAAAGTGTTTTGAAGAGAACCCATACATTCATCCACAAAATTGAGTTTTGATTCCAATGATGAAATCAAATTGCCATAGGTAAGATATATGCCAGTGATATCTTCAATTAGTTTTAGTTTTTCTTGAATTAAATCAAAGCAATTAGAAATATTATAAGGCTGATAGTTATATAACATGACTTTATCTTTAAGCAATGAACATTTAGAAAGAATCTGAAAATTTTCCAGCTCATTTATTATATAATCATCAACTTCGGAAATAGAATTACGGAAATAAGTAAAAATAGTTTTATATAATTTATCAAATGGATGTAATATAAGACGACCATTTTTCTTTGTAATTGCCTTTATAATTATTTTATATGCGAAAAGTCTTTCGGGTAAATTCAGTTGTGTATGATTGGGTAAATCAGATTCAATTGTATGTAACAAATCAAAGTAATAAACATTATTATTAAAACGAAAATTAAGTTCGGATATATTTGAAGCAAATTGTTCAGCTTTATTAAGAAGTGGGAAAAGATAATTATGGCCAAATTCAATAGCTTTTATAAACTCCGGCTTATTTTCTATTTGGCGATTATAAATGAGCAAATAATTGTAATATTCGAGAAGATCATATTTATTATTCTTATCGATTATATTAGAGTATTCATTTAATAAGGGAAAAGCTTTTCCATAATTCTTAGTCAACAAGTACATACTAATTAGGTTTTGATAAATAATATGGCTAAAATATTTATTTTTTTTAAAGAGCGGACTGTCTTTGGCTTTTTCATAAAACTCAAACTCCTCGAAGTGACTTTTTAATAGACCTGCAATCCTTCCCAAATTATTATAAATAAAAACACTGTCTTCTAAATCAAAAATATCTATAATAGACGCTGATGCTTTTAATTCTTTGAATGCTTCATCTAGGTTGCCCTCCATTTCTAGAAGAAGTGATTCATAGTGATTAATAGGTTTATAATGTGATTTCAAAATAAGTGTTTGTAATGTTTCAAATATTAATTTTGCGCCACTAATAGCACCAGAAGATATAAATAATTGAAACTTTATTTTTAGCAACTCAATTTTTCTTACATCAGTTTTGGCATAAACATATGCTTTAGAAATACTATGGAAACAAAGTTTTTCTTTCCCGTCAATTAAACATATTTTCGCAGCAAGTTTGTTAATAGAATATTGATATGAAGGAAAGCGTTTCCATATAGATTTTGAATTAAATGCCGAAAGTACTTTATCATATTCACCTTGAGCAAAATACGATTCGTATTTAAATATAGCTTTCAAAAGAGGATTATGTTTTTTAAAGTATTTTGAGACTTTAGGAAAGATTTTAATGATGATTAAAATGATTGTAAGAAAAACAACAAAAATGAAAATCGTAAGCAAGGAATGGTTTTGGATTAGTTGAATTACGTCTTCATCTAAATATGTTTTTTTATAGAATGTATTTATTAATAAACGTAAAGAGTAAAGGAAACCACCAAGACCAATAACAAAAGCTATGATTATTTTGAATATTTTAAAAGATAATTTCATATGAAAATTAGATCCCTATACACCGCCAAGTAACTTGCTGAGCTGCGGAGTGATTTGAGAATGTTCTTTATTTGTGTGCCGTATGTTTTGAAATCTTTGCTAAGGATTTGAAATATTTTTTCGCAATCTTCGGGACTTTCGGGGAGAAGAATTTTTGTCCCTTTAACTTCTAATTCTTCGTAAAAGAAACGGATGAGTTTTAGCTGGTTTCCGTTTTTTAAGCTAACTGTAATTTGTTTGTTGCCTTCTTGAAAATAAATATTGTATGTGTCGAAGAAATTACTTTCTCCGGTGTTTTTAGTTTTAGGAAATTTAGCCGGGAGATTTGGAATGTTATATTCTTCTGTCTCTTCGTTTTCTATAAGTGGGTAATAAGCACGTACTTCCGTGAAACGCTCTTGCATTAATTTTAGTGATGTTTGGTAATCTGGTTTGTTTTTTGTTTTTACGGTAGTGACAGAACCAGCTTTCTCGTTGCGACTTATTCTTAATTCACATGCTGCGTTATAAAGATCATCAACATCTTTGGTTTTGAGTCCGAGCGCTTCAAAAATAATTGTATCGAGTTTCCGTCTGTCTTTCTTTTTAATTTCCTCATAAATTGTATCTTGTGCTCTGCCTTTTAATGATTTGTAAATCTCTTTTAATTCTTTTTCGAAAGGTTTAAGAAGTTTAGGATCAATTACCAAAGTATTATCAACTACAATAACATCAATATCGGTTAAGCCTTCGCCCATTTGTCTTGCAAAAAGTTCAAGTAGAAATCTAAAAAAGGTACTGTTCAGAATCAGAAAAATTAGATCCGCATCTTTTGAGTATTCTTTCTTTCCGTTAATGTTATAATTGACTTTATCGCAATAGACTTTTGTTTTGCGGTTATCGATCAAACCATATTTTTCGTGAATCTTTGACGGGAAAATAAAATCGCCGACGGATAAATCTTTACCAAGATTAAACCACTCACGTTCATTACCTTTTACGTTTGAAATCCTTTGAGCGTTTGTCGGGTTGTTGTGCAGGTCGTGTTCTTTTTGAGCCCGCTCAATATACTTTGCAATTTGGGTTTTGTATTTCTTTAATTGGGCAAGCGATTCGTTACAAACCAGAACATGATATTTCAACTTCTTCAAATCAACATCAAGATTATTCGCTTCCTTCTGCGTTTTGAAAAGAGGTTTAAAATAAACCCGTTCCATTAAGTGATGGTTTTTTGTAAGCTCGCTATAATACCAACCGAATTTTTCCCAACTAATTTTGTGGTTCTTCTTTTCAATACCGAATTGAAGTTTGTATTCATCATCGGGAAGATTTTTTGCTTTATCGGTTTCATCAGTCACATAAAAGAAATCATTAGCTCCGGATTTGATACAATATTTAACATCTACGATAGTATGAAGCGGAATTAGCTTTTCGCCAGCCTTATCAATTATCTTGTTAAATATTTCCGGTGAACGGAGATACTTTGCGCCCCAATTTCCGTTTTCATATTTGCCGATGGTTGTGCTTTCTTCTTCAAGTTGCTTTTGTGCCCGGACGGTTATAAAATAATTTTCATTCTTAACTGTTTTGTTTGTCTTTTCAATTTGAGAAGCAAAGCGGAGTGCAGATTCAATACTGCTTTCTTCATCGCTCTGACTAATCAATTCTTTATAATCTTTATAAATACGAACAAAGCGGACATTGTTTTTTTGACGTTCATCGTGGTCGGAACATTTTTCAAGAATTAAAATTACCGTGTTGATAGAAGCGGTTTCAAAACTTCTCATTTTCTGATTATCTATTATTGCGATAATCTTAAAATTATCGAGAAGGAATTTCTGAAGACCGGCGCCGAAAGAAACATCGAGCCAACTGCTTGAAATTACATAACCAAATCTTCCACCTTCTTTAAGAAAAGCAGCGGTATGCATCAAATAGAAAACGTAAAAGTCACTTTGCTGATTTACCTTTTTGATTTGGTGTTCGTTGTTAGCAAGCGTTGACCAAACTTCTTTCCTTTCGATAAGTTCTTGACGGATGTAAGGAGGATTGCCAACACAAACGTCGAACTGCGGAATGCGAACGCTGTTATATTTTCCTTCTTTTTCTTTAACCGTAAATTCTTTTGTGTGGTTGTGAAAGATCAGATCACGAAAAGTATGCGGGCGAATATCCGCGAAGTCTTGATTTATAATTGCGGGATAGTTATCAAGTTCTTTAATATCGAGTAGGGAAAGATTCATACTTGCAAGAAAAACCGGGAAAGGGGCAATATCGATTCCCCAAAGCCGTTCGAGTAGTTCAATGTGTTTTACTTTTTTATCGAAGTGTTTTATAAAAGCATAAGCGCGGACAAGAAAAGTTCCGGCGCCGCAACCGCTATCCAAAACCGTCTTTGTGTTTTTATTAATGCAAAAAGCGTTAACAATGTCAACTTCATTAGTGTTTGTGAAGTGCTGACCGCGATCATGCTGTTCTTGGTTTTCAATAAGCGTATTATAAATAGAACCGATAATATCGCAATTGAGGTCTTGAAACTTTAGGTGACGAATCTGTTCAACATTTCTTCTCAGTTCGGGAAGATATTTAGCAGGATAAGTAAATTCGTCAAGCGCCGTTTCCTTAAAGATCGGTTCATAATCGTGAACAAGAACATCGTTAAAGCGTTCGCGTAAAACTTTATTGAGGAGATGCTTGTCCTCCGGGATTGATAATACTTTTAAATTAAGTTTGGGAACATCGCGCTGAAGATACGAATAGAAAATAATCTTTAAGTAGAGAAGATAATTTGCAAGCTGGCAGAGGTTGTAAATATCATCATTTCTAAAATTGATCGTAACGTGAAAAATATCTTGCTCTTTGATGTATTCTCTTATCCGCTTTTTAAGAGTATCGTCCGATTGAATACGCGGGGTCATCTCTTCGCTCATTTGAGCGGAAGCTTCCAAAATATATGTTGAAAGTTTATTGATGAACTGTTTATCAATAGTATCCCATCGGACATCTGTTACACCGTGGATTAAATCGCTTAGCTCCTTTAAGAATTGTTTTACAACGGGAAGAATTTGCGATTTATAAGTTGGTGTTGTTACATCGTTATCACTGCGGACGTTTGCAAGATAATAGAGTTTTAGTTTGCGTTCTAACGGGGTAGTATTTGGCTCAAACGTTCGGAATAAAACTAACTGACGCGGCGTTCCGGTAATAAAATAAGCAATACCTTGATTGAATGCTTTTGTCATTGCATCGGTTACAAGTTCTTCATCAGTCGCATCCCAACTAGAGTTTTTAAGTTCAACGAAAACTTTGAGTTTAGAATCTATACTTGAATAAAGGATTGTATCACTAAAACGCGATTCACCCACTCCAACGTTTTGTTCTTGATCAGCTTGGGTAAAATTAAATGATGGGTTTTCTTCTATTATTTTGTTAAAGGCGGTAAGGAGTACCCCTTGGAAAGTTCTTTCGTTGGATTTGAATTCAGGCATAAAATAAATTATCCAAAACTTGAAAAGAATAGTTTATAAAAGTATTGTTACCACAGTCGCAATAATTAATAATTCTTTTAATTTTATAGATTAATTTAGGGAATAAATTAACAGTAAAAAAAATTAATTAAAAAAGGGGAGGGGAGAAGGGGAAGTAAAAAGTCGGCAGTCTTCAGTAGGCAATAGGCAGAAATAACAGATAAACAAAAAACGAAAAGAAGGTAGTCGATCCCTCGTCTTCGCTCGGGAGGGGAATTTGGGACGATGGGACTTTGGGACTTTGGGAGAATGAGAAAATTGGGAATTGGGAAGAAATGATTTGATTACTATTTAGCAATTCCGATAATTAGGGATGGGTCAGAATTTTAATTGCTGTTTCAGTTTTTCTATTGTTAGCGGAGCGCTGCCTTCGTAGTGGTTGTTGATGTTGAGGTAGAGGTCAACATCTTTCTGTGTTAAAGAATAAATCATTTCGGCAACTTTATTTATCTCTTCATCCTTCGGTTCAACAATTTTATTCCAGATGTTATTTGTTTTTTCTTCCATACCGGCACGGTCGGGACCATGCAGTCTTATTACTGCCGTTGAGTTAATGTGACTTTTGAATTCAGAAAAAGTATTCCAAATATGGGGCATGAAATATCCTTGCAGAAAAACCATAGCAAGATTTTTTTGTTCAAGAAATTCAAAGAAAGATTGTTTTAAGTAGTTGGGGTTACGGAGTTCGATGCCATATGTATAACGTTTGTCTAATTTATCAACGAATGATCCGAATTTATTTAAGAACTCCTCGAGTCCGCTCATCTTCTGTTTGTTCAGATATTCAAACTGGAACATAAGGACTCCAATTTTCTTACTCATAGGTTCGAGCAATTCTAAAAACTTATTGAACAATTCAACGCTAAGAAAATGTGGATTTGGTTTTAGTAATCTCGTTCTATCAATATTATAAAAATGAGTAAGGGAAATACTGTTCGGAATTTTGACAGTGAATTTAAAATCATCCGGGACGGAATCAACATAGGATTTTACATCGTCCTCTTTAGGAAGCAATATTTTATTCTGCGTAATGAGAGACCAAAACCATTGATCAATTTCTACGGTGTTATAATGGTGTGAATATTCTTGGAGGTAATTCTGTTCAGCTTTCTCTGAATAAATAATTCCTTTCCAGGAAGGATATTTCCAGCTGCAGGTTCCGATGCGGAGTGTTGGCATAGGCTGTAGGTTTTTAGTTGTTTAGGTTTTTAGGTGATTATTTTTTTAATTCTGCCAAAGGACGGACAAGTTATTTAATTGTTGAAGGTGAAAATATAAAATATTTAGGAACTTCCTAAATGTAACCCAGCCATTGGATATCACTGTAAGAATAATGCTTCCGAAAGAACTAAATTAAGAGAACGATTGTTTAAAAATTAATGTCTTTCTCCTCTACTCGAATGAATAAGAAATTACCGTAACATTTCCATGTGATAAGTTTTCAAATTCAGCTAAAATAGAGAAAATGGGCGATGCATAAAAATAATACAACAATAACTTTAGTGAAAGGTTGACCAAAATGAAAATCGGGATATTAGGATCGGGCATAGTGGCCAAAACTATGGGATCAGGTTTTATAAAATATGGTCATGAAGTAATGCTCGGGACGCGTAACACACAAAAACTTGAAGAATGGCAAACATCGGAAGGAAAGAAAGCCTCTGTCTCATCGTTTACAGAAGCAGCTAAGTTTGGGGAGTTAGTTGTCCTTGCAGTAAAAGGAGTGGTAGCTGAATTAGCGCTTGAATCAGCCGGCGCAGAAAATTTTTCCGAAAAGACGATCATTGACGCAACAAATCCGATTGCTGAATTGCCCCCGATAGACGGAGTGTTACAATACTTTACAGAACAGAATGGGTCTTTAATGGAAACGCTACAAGCTAAGTTTCCGGAAGCTAATTTTGTTAAAGCTTTTAATTCAGTAGGCGCTGCCTTAATGGTGGATCCGGAATTTGGAGGTATTAAACCGACAATGTGTATCGCCGGAAATAATGAAAAAGCAAAAAGAGAGGTTACCCGGATATTGGATGCATTTGGTTGGGAAACCGAAGACATGGGAACCGCCGTTGCGGCACGTGCGATAGAACCGCTGTGTATGCTATGGTGCATTCCCGGATTCAGATCGAACAGCTGGTCACACGCATTTAAACTTTTGAAAAAGTAATTGGTCATAGGAAATGTTGCCTTTGCCTGATGTAGTATCTGTTGAAATGTAGCAAGTGGAAAGCTTCCGCCAAAGGCGGATCAGCCTTCGGCTGAGAAAGTGGAAAGGGAGGGCAGTAGGCAATGGGCAGAAATAACAAATGACAAAAAAAGAAAAATAGGTGAAGATTTCTTGACCAATTCGACTTCGGTTACCCTATATCTGATCATAATGGGAATTTGAGACGATGTGACTCTGAGACTTTGGGAGGATAAGGGAACATACAGAGCAAGAGAATAATTTTAATTCTTGTGTATGGTTTAATCAGATTACGAATTTGAATTTTTGTAATTTTTGTGATTTTTGTATGTCTGCTTATCAACAGAATTCCCAAGTGTGGATCTGATTATTGATTTCATCAGTTCAGTGCTGGAGACAACGTTGGGGGAGAGGGGGACTTGTTTGGTCTGGTACTCTTGAAGTTTTCTTTCGATATAGTTCTCGATATCGCCAAGATAGATTTTGTCGCGGTTGAGACCGTTGTTTCTATAATTAATTATAACTGTTGAATTCCTTATTAAAATTCTGTCCAATGCTTATGAAAAACAAGAAATATTGGACAATCTACTTGGATAAACTAAGGAATTTGTTATATTTGTCCAATAAATATCAATACTCATGAGCGTTGGACAAACAAAGGTTTTTATGGGACCAAGAGAAAAAGAAGTAATAAATAGAGCAATAAAGAGTCTTGAAGAAGAAACCCATACCAGGGTGAAGACAGAAATATTTGAAAAAGATGTTGATGTCTTTATAAAGATTGATGAACATAATTTAGTATTTAATGCAGAAGTCAGGCTCTTTTTAAATAAAGCAAGGTTAGGATTAGTTCTAAATCAAAAGAGAACCCATAGAGGAATACCTTTATTAATTACGGAACATGTGAATCCGGAATTGATGATTCATTTGGTAAATAATGGAGTAAATTTCATAGATGCTGTAGGAAATGCATATATCAATGAACCACCTCTATTCATAAAGATTAAAGGCAATAAGCCGGAAGATAATAAAAAGACAAAAAATATTGACAGACCTTTTTATACCGCAGCCTTACAGACAATATTTACTATATTATGTAATCCGGGAATAGAAATAAAACCCGTGCGCGAAATAGCAGAGTTAGCGGGAGTTGCTCATGGCACTGCCCACATCACGCTAAAAGAATTGGAACGGCAGGGCTACTTACTAAATAATCAGACCAGATTAATTAACAAAAAAGATTTATTAGAAAGATGGGTAGTCCTATACCCGGAAAAACTAAAACCAAAATATATTATAGGAAAATACAAAGCAGAAAACGAACAAATTAATAATATAGATTTATTAAATTTTGATGCCCTTTGGGGAGGAGAAGCGGCAGCAGCCAAATTAACAAATTATCTGCAGCCATTTATATTCACCATATATATAGGTGACCGGCAGGGTGAATTTACATTGAAAAACCGTTTAAAAAAACATCCGCAGGGAAATCTGGAATTGATAAAAAAATTCTGGAAATTTCAGAACAATGATTACATGGGAATAACCCCACCTATTTTAGTATATGCTGATCTTTTAGCGACCGGTGACCCACGTAATATAGAAACAGCACAAATAATTTACGAGAAAGACATTGCTAGATATATCGAAAAAGATTGACGGAATAAATCTTGAAATACTGAAAACAGTTAAGGAAATAGCTGACAAGCTAAATATCGAATTTTATCTTGTCGGAGCTACAGTTAGGGATATGATCCTTAATTATGTTTATGGCATACTCATTTATAGAAAGACAAACGATATTGATTTTGCGATCAGGTTAAAAAATTGGGGTCAATACAATATTTTAGCAGAAGAGATAGAAAAAAGAGGATTTATAAAAGATCCTAAGATAATGCACCGCTTCAGATATTTGGGAATGATTATCGATTTTATTCCATTTGGTGATCTTTCAAACAAGAGAGGAACCATCACCTGGCCTGATAAAGATCAAAAGGAGCTGAACATTATTGGTTTTGAAGATGCCTATAAAAATACAGAAGAACTTTTAATTCAGGCTGACCCAGAGATAAAAATTAAAACGGCTTCCGTTGAGAGTCTTGTTATGCTAAAAATATTTTCATGGAATTACAGAACATTGGATTTGCGTATAAAAGATGCAAAAGACCTATACATAATAATTACAACTTATTTGCAAGCTGGAAATGAAGAAAAATTATTTAATGAACATGCTGATATAGTTGATAATAATTTTGATTACGAATTAGGCGGAGCCAGATTGTTGGGGAGGGATATATCGAAGATAGCCAGTGCACATTCCTTAAATTCATTACTAGAAATATTACGAAGCGAAAAATTAAATGATCTAGTAAAAGAAATGGCACAGTATGAAAGTATAACGCATACGGGAGACGAAGGAATAAAGTGGTGTGTAAAATTATTGGAAAGTTTACTGCAGGGACTAACTGATTAAAATGCAAAAAATAGAAATCTGATCCAGCAACTTCGTTAATTAGGAATTAGCCTGCCTGAGGTGTGTTCAATTAGGGATGAAAAGATTAGAAAAGATCAAGGCTGAAAAAGGATAACTTCTTTCTTTTCTTGGCGCAAGAAAAGAAACAAAAGAAAAGGAAGCTTGTTTTTTTGTCTTGATACAAAAGAACCAAAAGATCAAGGCTGAAAAATTTTTGCTAAAGATTCATTCGTTACGCTATGGAAATTAAACTCCCCGCCGTGGGCGGGTCAAACAGTAATTTCCATTTAACGCTTCACTCATTCATCTTTTTAACGCAAAAATTTTTAGGCCGAAGAAAAAAGAAATTTTGTTGTACAATTCTTTTAAGGCGCGAACAGATTGAGATGGAAAGGGGAAAGTAGTCCCTCGACTGGTTCGACTTCGCTTACCACAGGTCGCTCTGGAGGACGGGGAGTGTGAAGCTGTGAGACTTGGGGACGATGAGAAAATTAGGAATTGAGACGAAATGATCTGATTACTGCTTTTGCAACCTCAAGAATTAGGAATTAAAAATTAGGAATTAGGATTTCTGGGTTGGGAGTGGAAGGATTTGATCACGGCTCTAGCGATGGCAGTGTTGTTAGTGGTTTTTGTCATAAGGGGGACTTGTCTGATTTCGTATTCTTTGAGTTTTCTCTCGATGTAGTTTTCAATATCGCCGAGATAGATCTTATCACGATTTAAGCCGTTGTTCCTATCGGAGAAAAGACGGAGTTCGTTATTGCGGATGAGGGAATTGATCTTCTCATAGGCACAATCGAGCATGAAAGCAGCCTGGTTCTTGCTAATTAATAGCTTCGGAACTTTTCTCATTTAACAACCCGTCTTTAATAACAATATTTCTTTTCTTTATTTCTTTCTCTAAATGAATCTGCACCGCTTGATTGACAAATACATTTAGCTGCTCACCGGAAATAGCTGAGAAGATTTTGAGCTTTCTATGGATTTCAAGTTCGAGGAAAATAGATTTTTTGTTCATATACTAAAAAATGGTTTGGATATTAAATAATATTATTATAATTTTGTGTTGTTAATTTAGGATAAATAATAAATAGAAACAAGTTACAATTTTAGAAATAAACAAAATGAATACAATAGGGTCTCGACTAAGGGAGTTTATTGATAAGAATTTTGGTCAGTATAGGGAATTTGCGGAAAAGTTAGGAATACATCAGTCCGTATTAAGCCAATACATGAACGACAAAGTTCTTCCAGGGAGTGATGTATTAAGGAAAGTTGCTGAGTTAGGCGGTGAAGTCAATTACATATTGACAGGAATCCACGGTGCAGAGGCAGTGAAGAGGAAGTTCCCGGTTGTCGGAAAAGTAATAGTTGGTGAAGGATTATTAAATGCTCAGAATATTGAATATTATATAAATCTACCATATATGAAAGAAGAAAATTGTTTTGCCATGCGCGTTGTCGACGAAGGCATGGGCAGCGGTGTTCCCAATGTTGAATTGGCATTATTTGACATGGATGCAGAGGTAAGTCCAGGCTGTAAAGTGGTGTGTGTTACCAAGAAAGGGGAACAACATATCAGGCGATTCAAGAAATTGAATGAGGAAACGGTAATCTTGTACTCTGATAACATGGCATCCGCGCCAATAATTCTTAGCAACAATGACATAGCAGCATTGTACCGGGTGGTTGGGACGTGGAGGAAAGAGTAAGTAAGTAAAAAGTAGAAAGTAGAAAAAATAGGGGAGGCGGATCAGGCTTTGGCTGAGAAAGTAAAAAAAAGTATAAGTTGGCAATGGGCAGGTGGCAGAAAGACTTTGGGACTTTGGGAACAGAAGGAAGAAGAAAAAATAAAAGACAAATTCCAAAAGACAAATAATGAATAATGAATAACCGCAAGGCGGGATGGGTAGGGATGAGATTGAATTGGTGCATGCTTGAGACAAGTAAAGGATTGAATATTACGATAATAAATTTTTAGATATTGTTTCGCAAAAAATATTATTCAGGTGATAGGTGAAAAATATAACCAGGTTTTTCCTTGTTTCTCTTCTTGTGTTTACATCTTGTAAAAAAGATAGCAGTGATCCTATTAAGGCAGAGACGATTCCTTTGCCGCCAACATTATCAACTCCAAAAGATACTTCAACCAACATCGAATTCCCCGTTGTATTAACTTGGAATGAAAGCAACGGAGCAACAAGTTATACGTTACAAGTTTCAGCAAGCAGGTCATTCTCAAGTTTCATTTTAGATAAAAGCGGCATTACAACAACAACCCAACAAGTAATAGGATTCACATATCTATCGGTTTACTACTGGAGAGTAAGTGCGAGTAATAGCGCAGGGACATCTGACTGGTCAAAAGTTAGCAGCTTCACTACCATGGGCGAACTGGCTTATATTCCTCGATTGTCTTTACCGGCAAACGGAGAGATTGACCAAAAACTTTCACCAGAGTTGGTTTGGAATGAAGTCACAAATGCAAACAGTTACATCTTACAAGTATCAATGAACAGTTCATTTACAAGTTTTGTTTATAACCTGAGCGGTTTAACAAATACAACCCGGCAGTTAACAGCGTTAAATCATGGGGCAAAATACTTTTGGCGTGTAAGAGCAACAAACAATTTTGGCAATTCTTCTTGGAGTGAAACTTGGTCCTTCAATACGATAAGCGCGTGCGAAGGGACTAAAACGGTACTTTATGGGAATAAGCTTTATAATACCGTTTCAATTGCAAATCAATGTTGGATGAAAGAAAACCTTGATATCGGAGATATAATCCCACAATCAAGGGAAATGAGTGATGACGGTGTAATAGAAAAATATTGTCCATATGATCGTACCGAAAGTTGTGATATGTATGGTGGATTATATCAGTGGGATGAAGCAATGAAGTACGGTAATTCAGCAAATGCACAAGGTATTTGCCCAACCGGATGGCATATGCCAACAAAGGTAGATTTTGAGCTATTAGCAGCTGCGGTAAGCAATGATGGGAATGCGTTAAAAGCTATTGGTCAAGGATCCTTATATGGGGCGGGCACAAACACAAGCGGATTTTCTGCATTATTCGCTGGGGGACGTTACGTAAGTCTAACCTTTTATGGTGGCGTAGGAAATGCAACTTTATTTTGGAGTACTTCAAGGCAAGGCGACACTTTGGTATACTGTTTAAGCCTTGCTTATGATATGAAACAAATCTTCATTAATTACAGTAAGAAAAAAAATGGTTTCAGTATTCGGTGCATAAAAGACTAAGGTCAAATAACAAAAGACAAATTCCAAAAAACAAATAACTAATAATGAATAATGAACAAGGAATGAAGAATTAAAAAAAAGGGGAGGCTGAAGATGGCAAAAGTAGTTAATAGGGAAGGGATGCTTTATTTAGTGTTTTATGATGCGGAGAAAAGGTACTCTTCTAAGGTATCGTTGAAGTTAAAGGATACGAGGGAAAACCGGAAAATAGCCAATGAGATAAAGAAGAAATATGAAGCTGAGTTAATCCCGGTTTACAAGCTTCAGAATAAGAAGGAGATCGTTCCGAAGTTCTCTGAGTTATACGAAAAGTTTTTAAGTGAGAAAGTATATAGAAAAAGTACGTTAGCATTATTTGATGATGTTAAAAAAATAATCATAAGAATTTTAGGGGATAAAAAAATCACCGAGTATGATGCAGATGATAATCTTGCTTTACGTGAGTACTATACTGAAAAGGGGCATAGTCAAAACTCACAATCCATTAGAAACCGGATGGTACGATGTTTTTTCAACTGGTGTGTTAAAAGAAAAATTATCAGTGAAAATCCGATTGAAAATATCAAAATTGAAATAAAACCTATCGAAATAATCCCCCCAGACCAGCTTGGAAAATTGTTAGCGTATGCGAAAAGCAGAAATAAAGAAGCTTATTATTTTATCAAGTTTTTAGAATTAACGGGATTTAGAAGATCATCTGCATTAGAGTTAAAATGGGAACAAATAAATTTCAGTGAAAAAATTATAGTTGCGGATAATGTAAAAAAGGATAGGATGTTTGAATTTCCGTTAACTGATGAATTGATAAGTTTGTTTGCGGAAATGAAGGTCAAACAAGCGGGAAGAGTATTTAATTATAAAAAAGATGGATTGAAATTCTGGTACAGATACCAACGAGCATTGGAATTCGAGAAGATTTATGGATTACACCAGATTAGGAAAACATTTATTTCCCGGTTGGTGAATGAAAAATATTCACTTTACGATGTAGCTGTGCTTGCAGATCATAGAAGTATAAAGACAACTTTGAAGCATTATACAAAGGCGAATATTGGAAGAATACGCGAACAGTTA
Source organism: Ignavibacteriaceae bacterium (assembly GCA_023231105.1). Classification (GTDB taxonomy): domain Bacteria; phylum Bacteroidota; class Ignavibacteria; order Ignavibacteriales; family Ignavibacteriaceae; genus UBA1563. The sequence goes on from JALNWB010000007.1 coordinate 29,862, forward strand.
AACGGGAAAAGTTAAAAAAAAACGAAAGAAAAATGAGAGTAAAAACTGTACTCGTTTTGTACTCGAAATTGCAAAAAGATAGGCGAAAACAGCGTAATTTTAGTGAGAAAAAGTGCGATAATGAGCGAAAAACAAAGAATATGAGGATAAGCCTATGAATGGCATTCAAGAGGTCAGCAGTTCGATCCTGCTTAGCTCCACAAAAGAATCCCGAAGTAATTCGGGATTCTTTTATTTTAAAGAAACTAGTTTAAAGGTTGGCGGCTATGCTGCGCTAAGGAGAAGATCGTTGATGGAAAGATAAGAGGGACTATCGACCACGTGACTATGACATTATAACTAATTATTCCCATTTTTCTCCTTGGAAATAAAAACAAATAATTTTAGGTTTATCTTATTAATTAAGTAAAGTTAAAGGATTAAGGGATTAGTTACTTGATAAGTTGTTTAATAAATACAAAGAACTTCTAAAAAGATTCTGTCCCTTTTCATTTTATTCTATAATTGAAAGACAAGAACAAAAACAAATGAAATTTGTTGAAGGACGTACGCTCAATAAAATTATCGGAAAAGAAGTTGGTCCCATCCCTTACGAAGAAGCGCTTCCACTCTTTATCCAAATTCTTGAAAAGTTTAGTTCCATTCATCGACAAGGAGGTGTTCACTCCGTTCTTGAACCAAGTAATATTATTGTTACTCCCGATAATAAAATAAAGATAGCTGACAATAACACTGCCCACCCGAAGGGGCAAACCCAAATGCCCAAAACCGGGACAAAGAGGGGGACTCTTTTTTATCTGTCTCCCGAGCAAGTTCGTCGTGAAAATGTTGATGAACAATCCGACATTTACAGTTTAGGAATTATCCTTTACGAAATGCTCGCTGGAAGAGTACCATTCGATAACGACGAAACGATGAGCGATTTTACACTGGTTAACAAAATTATTAGTGAAAAACTTAATGACCCTCGTGAATTTAATCCTCACATCCCGGAATGGCTTATAAATATAATTTATGAAGCTACTGCAAAAGAAAAACCTGCAAGGATAAAAACTGCCAAAACCTTTATCACATTACTAAAAACTGGAAAAGAAATTTTTGAAAAGAAAGTTCAAGAAAAGCTTGAAAAAGAGAAACTACTACAAAAAGAAAAAGAAGATTTTGAAAAGAAAGCTCGAGGAAAACTTGTAATAATGAGGCAACTGAAAAAAGAAAAAGAAATAGCGAGACCAACCGCACAAAAACCTCATATAGAAAAGCAAAATAAAGGGGAGGGGACGAGGAGTAAACCAAAGAAGAAAAAAATAACAGGTGTTCTTTATTTAATTTTTTGGATAGCGTTGACATCGGCGTCTTTTTTAATTATTTACGATAATAAAGCTATAGACAACGAATGGATGGCAGAAAATCTAAATGTGGATCATTACAGAAATGGAGATATTATTCCGGAAGTAAGAGACTCGAAAAAATGGGCAACACTAAAAACCGGTGCTTGGTGTAATTATAATAATGAACCGGAAAATGGAACGAAATATGGGAAGTTATATAATTGGTATGCAGTAAATGACCCGAGAGGATTAGCTCCGGAAGGATGGAATATACCGTCGAAAGGTGAGTTCGAAGAATTAATAAAAGTTGTAAATAATGATGGTGATGCATTAAAAACAATGAGACAAGAAAACGGCAAAAACACAAACGGCTTTTCTATATTACTTGCTGGTGGTCGAGATAGCACCGGTTATTTCTACGATTTAGATTACGTCCCTTACTTTTGGAGTTCTACAGAGTACGATGCTGTGAACGCGTACGACTTAGTCCTGCTCTTCCACGATCACTATGTCACTTTGTCCTATAAAGGCAAAGGTTACGGTTTCAGTGTTCGTTGCTTTAAGAAGAATAAGAATCTGGGAGTTCTACAATAAACTTTCAAGTTCCAAAAAAATCCAAGAAATATTTGAAAATTATTGTTTTAAGATCGAGTAAAAATATCCGACACAAAGCGATGAAACTTATGAAAAGATTTTACAGGTTCTGCGTACATCAGAATACATTTTTTAGCAACAAGATTTAGTTTCAATTTTTTAGCTTCTGAAATAATTTCTGCCGTCTCACATCCCTGCTGCAGCCAAACATTTTTAAGCCCTAACGAAGAAATATCATAAAGAATCGGCAAAATATTTTGTCGGGAAACCGAGACAAATACTCCGTCAACTTTTTCTTTTACAGAGGCTAAATCGGGAAAGCATGGGATACCATCAATCTCTGTTTCACTTGGATGAATGGCGTAAACATTGTAACCGCGCAACTTTAGTTCTTTATATGCACTGTTCCCAAATTTATTTTTTTTCCGCGACAGGCCTATCAATGCAATATTTTTTTGACTAATAAAATCCCGTATTGCTTGTTCCATAAGAACTCCTAAAAATCGTTATCCAAAAATAAAAAAAGAGCTGGTCGAAATGCGACAGCTCTTTTTTGAAAAACAATAAACTAAGATTTATTTAAGAACGATCATCTTCTTACTAACTGATTGACCGTTTACACTAACTTTATAAATATAATTTCCTGAACTTAAATCACTTGCATTCAAAGAAACTGTATAATTACCGGCTTCTTGAAATTGGTTAACAACTTCTTTAACTTTTTGACCAAGAGTATTGAAAATAGCTAAAGTAACAACTCCGGCTTGAGGTAAGCTGTAGCTGATTGCAGTTGAAGGATTAAAAGGATTCGGAAAATTTTGTCCTAAAGCAAAAGAAGTCGGTGATTGTCCGACAGAAACATTTACGATATTTGAATAAGTAAATGTTCCATCAAAATCAATTTGTTTTAATCTGTAAGAGTAGTTTGCATTAACGTTTTTATCAGTAAAGGAATATGAAGAAAGATTCGTTGTTGTTCCATTCCCTTTTACAAATCCGATTTTTACAAACTCACTATTAATTGATTTTCTTTCAACCTCAAAACCGTTATTGTTTTTTTCAGTAGCGGTTTCCCAGAGTAATTCAACATTTCCGTTAACTGAATTTGCAGAGAAGGAGGTTAATTCAACCGGAACTGTTGCTGGGTTTAAGTTTGTCCAAGCGTCCATACTGGTTGCTCCATTTGCGACACGCACTCCATCAAATGCACCACTTGGATTTGTTACACCTCTATTATGCCAAATAAAACTACCAACACCTCCGGTTATTGCACCGTAACCATCAAAATCAGTATCACCTGCTCCTACAAGTCCACCAACTGTAGCGGCACATTCAGCAGTACTTGTGGCTGGTTCAGATGAAAGTGCCGGATTAATCCAAAGGTATGCCTCATCATCAAATTTATCAGGAGCAACTGTCCCGGCAACATGAAATGAGTAGCGAACAACTACAAGATATGTCTGATCAAAGTTAAGAACAGTTGCGCCATAAACTAAACCGTTTGCAACACTCGTGGTCTGTTTTGACAACCCGATATTATATCCCACTCCATTAGCTGTTGCATATATTTTTGGTGCTAAACTTGAGGTTGATCCGGCAGAGTCACCCAACGACAAGAAATACCCAACTGAAGTTGCTGAAGCTGATGTCAATCTAAGTAAAAATGAAAAATAAAATGTAGTACCGGTGTAGTTTGCTACATTTGTAGGGAACAATTTAAACACCCGGGAAGAACCTGAGATACCTACCGGCATCACCGCATACTCGCCTCCACCACTAATATATCCAGTATATTCTAAAGGTGAAATGTTTGCCAGTGTAACTTCGGCTGTTCCAGTTCCGCCTTTAACCCACCCCGATTGTCCTGAAAGAGGTCCTACAGTAAGTCCCGTGAAGTTATCGGAAAATGTTTGACCAAAATTATTAGAATTCACTAATAATAAAAACACAACGAACAAAAAGTACCTTTTCATCATGGTATTCCTTTTATGTTTAATGAATTGTGACTCTTGAGACAAATATAAATAAATAAATTTAAAACAAACATTAAAAAATGGTTATTTGTTTTTATTCCAGATTTGTTTTTAATCCATAACGGTGATGGAGCAAATGAAAAAAGACTTTTTACTCGAAACTTAAAAGAAGGGTAGAAGAGATACCTGATTTCGAAATCCGATTTCCTAGGATTAATTTATTGTTGTCCCTTTGCACTAAGCTAAGTTGTTTTTTTATAGTTCAGAACTGCCAACGTATTAAAAGTTATTGCAAAGAGAACAATTATTTCGAAATGTCGAATTATATCTGTAAATCCACTGCCTTTTAATATTACCATTCGCATCACCTCAATAAAATAACTAACTGGATTAATATAAGTTAGATAGCGCGCCCAATCCGGCATATTTTCAATTGGGGCGAACAACCCGCCCAACAGAATAAACGTCATCAAGAAAAAGTATGCTATAAACATTGCTTGTTGTTGAGTATCTGCGAAAGTTGAGGTGAGCAGTCCGAAACCAAGCAGTGCGATTAAGTAAACTGCGGCAAAAAGGTAAATCAACAAAAAGCTTCCAACAGGAATTATTCCGTAAACTAAAAAGCTTACAACGAAACCGATTGTCAAAACAATTAAACCTAAAATCCAGAATGGAATTAATTTACCGAGTATGAATTGGTATTTTTTGATTGGTGATACGTTTAGCTGTTCGATAGTGCCGGTTTCTTTTTCTTTAACAATGTTTAACGCGGTTAATAAAAATCCAACCATCGTAACGAGCAGTGCAAGGACTCCCGGAACAATAAAATATTTATAATTCATTTTCGGATTAAACCAGTTGGAACTCGTTATTTCTATAATAGGTTGCGCGTTCATTCTTGGTGCTTGAATCCATTCGACACGAATATCATTGTTGAAATCGCGGATAATCGTACTTGCATATGAAATTGCAAGTCCGGCGGTTTGACCGTTGATGGCGTTAGCAGCCAGCATTATCTTGCTTTGATTTTCCTTAATAAGATCGCGTTCAAATCCTTGAGGAATCTCAACTATTAAATCTGCTTTGTCGTCTTCAACAACCTTTAATGCGTCGTTGTAAGATTTGGATACTTCAGTGAGTTGAAAATAACCCGATGAAGTGAAAGTATTAATAAGTTTCCTGGAGTATTCCGAATGGTCGTGATCTATTGCAGTCATTGAAATATTTTTCATTTCGTAATTCGCAGCAAATGGAAGAAGTATTAACTGTATTACAGGCATAACAAAGATCACTCTAAGTATTAACTTATCCCGGAAGATCTGCAAAAATTCTTTTCTGAGTAAAAATAATAATGTTCTCATTGCAACCTGATTTTAAATCTTTTGATACTTAACAAAATGAAAAAAAGAGTCATTGCGGTAATTATTAAAGTTTCTTTCCAAATGCCCCAAATTCCAACGCCTTTTATCATCACACTTTTTGTAATAATTATATACCACTTCGCGGGGACTAGATTTGAAATAATTTGAAGAACGATCGGCATGTTCGCAATCGGGAATGCATAACCGCTTAACATAACAACCGGAAGCATTAAACCAATTAACGAAATAAGCATTGCTGCCTGTTGTGTATCTGAAACTGTAGAGATAAACAACCCGAGCGACAGAGAGCAAATTATATACAGAATTGTTTCTGCTATCAAAAGAAGAAGACTGCCTTGAATCGGCATGCCGAGTATAAAGACACTTAGCAATAAAATAGTAGCTACGTTTATTAGCGATACAATAAAATAGGGAACTACCTTACTTATTATAACAAGCCATGGTTTCATCGGTGAAACAAGAAGTACTTCCATTGTGCCAAGTTCTTTTTCCTTAACAATTGCTATCGAAGTCATCATTGCTGAAATAAGGAGAAGTATCATTCCCATTACCCCTGGCACCGATGAATAAGCGCCTTTCAATTCAGGATTATAGAGCATACGTATTTCAGTGCTTATAGTGTACGGCACGGAATTTTGTTGATTTAATTCGCTTTGATAATCCATTATAATTGCGCTTACGTAATTTGTAAGTGTTGTAGCTTGGTTGGGATCAGTACCGTCCGCAATGATTTGAATCTGAGCTTTATTTGTATGAGCAAGTTCATTTTGGAAATTAGGTTGGAAAGCAATAACTAATTTTATTTTACCGGTTTTAAATGCTTTTTCGATTTCACTGCTGGATTTCACCGTCCGGTCAATATCAAAATACTGACTACTTTCAATTCGCCCGATAATGTTTTGGGTCGCTTCGTCTTTTGAGTTATCGAGTATAGCAATATTTGCATTACGGACTTCTGTTGTTATAGCGAAACCGAAAATGAGAAGTTGAACAATGGGCAGCCCGAGCAATACAAGCATAGAACGTTTGTCTCGCAGTATGTGATGGAATTCTTTTCTAATAAATGTTAGCAGTTGTTTCATTATAAAATTTTATTCTCCTCGTTTGGCGCTGCGAGCAAGCATTATGAAAACTTCTTCCATTGATTTTGCATTGTGTTGGTTTTTAAGTTCGCCAGGTGAATCGAGAGCTTTTATAACTCCGTCCACCATTATTGAAACACGGTCACAATACTCAGCTTCGTCCATATAATGCGTTGTAACAAAAACCGTTATTCCATGGTGTGCAGCTTCATAAATCATATCCCAGAATTGACGGCGCGTAACCGGATCGACGCCGCCGGTGGGTTCATCAAGAAAAACTATTTTAGGATCGTGTAATATTGCGATGCTGAAGGCAAGTTTTTGTTTCCAACCAAGTGGCAGTGAGCTGACAAGTTTATCTGCCTCGTTTTGCAGATTTAATTTGTTGATCAAACCGGTACCTTTTAATTCAATCTCTTTATCGCTTAAACCATAAATGCCGCCGAACAGTTGAATATTTTCTTTGATTGTTAAATCCTCGTACAAGGAAAATTTCTGACTCATGTAGCCAATACTTTTTTTAATCTTCTCAGTCTGTTTATAAACATCAAATCCAGCAACCTGGGCTTTGCCGTAACTTGGTTTTGAAATTCCGATCAACATCTTCATCGCCGTAGTTTTACCGGCACCATTTGCGCCGAGGAATCCAAAGATCTCGCCTTTATAAACTTCAAAGGTGATTTCATTCGTTGCGATAAAATCGCCGAATTTTTTTGTGAGTTTATCAGTCTTTATTACAATTTCTTTTGTTAACATAATTTTTCTTTGTGGTCAAAAGTGTTTCTACTTAATAACCACGGTGTAAATATTTACTTTTTCATTAACTGCATAAAACAATCTTCAATCCCGGGTTCAATTTTTATAATTGTTCTTTTCAAATATCCTTTTGTATCTAAATAGTTTTCAAGCTCACGTATATCATCATTGCTTTCTTTTAGTGTGAGATGATGATTTTCTCCAAAAGCAAAACATGATGTCGTTTGAGGGAAAGCGCGAAGATCATTTAGAAGATTATACATGTTGTCTGCATGAACCGCGTACAGATTAGTGCCGAATTGATTTACAATGTTTTGCGGAGAATCGATTTCCAAAATTTTTCCGTTTTGCATCAATGCAATTCTGTCGCAAAGTTTTGCTTCGTCCATGTATGGAGTTGAAACAAGAATACTGATGCCCTGGGCTTTCAGTCTTTTCAACATTTCCCAAAATTCTTTTCTTGAGACCGGATCGACGCCTGTGGTCGGCTCATCTAAAAATAAAATTTTTGGTTTGTGAATTAATGCGCAACACAAGGCAAGTTTTTGTTTCATTCCGCCGCTGAGTTTACCGGCGCGGCGAGTTTTAAATGGTTCGAGTTGTTTATAAATATCCGCTACCAAATCATAATTCTCTTGGATTGTAGTTTCGAATACGGTAGCAAAAAATTCGAGATTCTCTTCAACAGTTAAATCCTGATAAAGAGAAAATCTCCCCGGCATGTACCCGGTAATTTTTCGAATTATTTTATAATCAGTTACGACATCATTGCCCAAGACGGTTGCGCTTCCTTCATCCGCAAGAAGAAGGGTAGTAAGGATTCTGAAAACAGAAGTCTTTCCCGCGCCATCAGGACCAATTAATCCGAACAGTTCGCCTTCTTCGACTGTAAATGAAACATTATCAACTGCAGTAACCGAAGATTTTTTTGTTGTGTATTTTTTAACAATATTTTTTAATTCAACTGCATTCATTTTAAAAGATTACTTCTCCATACATTCCAATCTTTAAATAGCCATCGTTCTGCACTTTGATTTTAACGGCATAAACAAGATTGGCACGTTCGTCTTTTGTTTGAATAGTTTTTGGAGTGAATTCCGCTTTTGATGAAACCCAATAGATTTCTCCGCTTAATTCCTTTTGTTCGTTTCTACCCTTATCGACGAATACTTTTACTTTTTGACCAAGTTTAATTTCTCCGAGTTGATTCCCATTAACATATGCACGAAGAGTCATAGTAGATAGGTCGGCTATTTTATATAGGGCTTTTCCGTTTGTTGTAATTTCGCTTTGTTTAGCGTAACGTGTTAGGACAGTTCCTTCAAGTGGATTTTTAATTATACTTTTGTTTATCTGATCTTGAATCTGTTCTATTTGCGCTTGAAGCGGATAAGTTTCGCTCTGCAACCCTTGTTTCGTAATTGTTAAACTTGATTTAGTCGCGTTGTATTGTTTATTTAACAAATCAAGTTGCCCATTTAGGTCGTCGAGTTGTTTTGTTGTTGCGGCATTGAATTTAACAAGATTCTCGACTCGTTTCTTTTCTGTTGTTGCCGTCTGAATTTGTTCTTGAATTGTCGCTAATTGAGTGGCAATATCGGGTTGCTTGCTTATGATAGCCTTAACTGAAGCTTCAAGCTGCTTCTTTTTCAGATAGAGTTGAACGGTATCCACCAGACCAACAATTTGATCTTGCTTGAGGTTCGCTCCTTCTTCAACATCAAATTTAACAAGTTTACCCATCGCTTCCGATGAAACTATGACTTCTTCAGATTCGAATGTTCCGGTCGCATCAAATTTACCATTGCCGTTTCCGCATCCGTTTAACACTAAAAGAATAAATAAAGCGCTCAGACTTTTTGCCGCGGTGATATTAAATATTTTTTTCATTTTTTTATCTACTATTATGTTTCTAATTAATTTCCGGTAGTGAGTTTGTAATTTTGTTCTGCCAGCAATTTTTGGATTGTGTGCATTGCTAAATTTTGTTTTGCCTGGTCTTCGGCATTAAGTTCGCGCAAATAATCACTCGAGGTGATCACTCCATTTTCAAGTTTTGCCTTTGCGGAATTTTTCACAGAAGTTCTGATCGCAATAATATCTTCATCAATTTTTACTAATGCTTGTAGCTTTTCAAATTCATTTTGATACTGAATTAGCAAAAGCTTGTTGTTAAGTAGAAAACTTTCTTTTTGCGATTCAACGGACTTTTTGTTCAATTCGATTATCTCACTCTCGTTGCCATACGTGTAAAGACTTGAGAGCGACCATGAAAGTCTGGCTCCTGCGATGTAATACCAATCAAAATTATTTTTGAGCATATTTAACGTTGGTTTACCATAAGCTCCTTGTACAAATAAACTTGCTTTCGGCAGTATTTTGGCAAGCGATAAACCACTTTGTTGATCAATCATTTTTTCTTGAGAGGTGTACATACTAATCTCAGGGCGATTTATCCTTTCAACTTTTAAACTGTTATTTGCTTCGGGCAGTTCCAATTTGGCAGACTGATCCAATGATTTGTTTATCATCAACCCTAACATATCGAGGAAAGATTTGCGTGATGAATTGATCTCAATTTCTCTTTGCGCAAGTTTTAATATTTCGGCTTTAAGAATATCTACATCTGAACTTGTTACAGTCCCATTTGCATAAGCTCCGTTAAGTTTTTCCAGACTCGCTTTGAGATCAGCTTTTGTTAATTCAGTTTGAAGAAGTTGTTTGTCAAGAAGGAGAATTCCGAAATAGAGTTGGTTTATTCGTTCTTTCACCTTGATGAGTTCTATTTCGATTTTATAGTCATCCACTTCAGAAGCTGCATTCTGTATCTTCGACTGGGCACTCATCAAGCCGCCGTCATAAATAACTTGGGAAATATCTGCGACAGCTTTGTACTGATCTTTTGAAACTGGTTCAATTTTCATTCCGGGGAGTGAAAGTGGTATTGAAGTAACATCCGATTGATATGTTGCCTGGCTGCTTATTGTTATTTGCGGAAAATAGCTTTTCCAAATATTACTTACGGTGTATTCTCTACTTTTTTCGATGTACTCTTTTTGCTTGATAAGTGGAAAATTCTCCCGTCCAAGTTTATAACATTCATCGAGTGTTAAAACATTTTGTGAAAATGTAGACGTGGTGATGAGCGCTATTATGCTCAGTAATTTTATTGTTCTCATAATGGATTTTGTGTAATTAACTTTGAAAATAATTTTTTACCTTTTTCAGTAAGTGTGCCGCCTAAAATGATCTTGAATGTTGTTTGTGCGGCAGTGACCATAGAAAAATTGTTGTTATAAATAAACTCAGGATTAACCGTTGATCTGATTGAGTTGACAAAAATATTTATTACGATCGGGGTAGGGAAGTCGAGGAATAATCCTTCTTTTTTCCCCTGCTCAAATACTTTTGTAATATTCCCGTACATCATATCGGTTCTAAACGAATCAACATGCTGCCAAACAGCCGGATAATGAGTTCTCAGTTCACCAAAAACTTTATCGCCGACTTTCCCGGCGGTATTACTAAGAAGAGAAAAAAGACCGGCAAGTTTTTCAATTGCATTTTTATCGCTTTCTAAGATCGGTAAAATCTTTTTCGCCATTTTTTGAGTAAAGTGATTTGCTACCGCCATTACCAACTCATCCTTCGAAGGGAAAAATTTGTAAATGGTTTTTTTACTCATCTGCAATTCAGATGCGATATCTTCCATTCGAGTTTTGTAAAAACCTTCTTTAAAAAGTTTTTCTTCACCTAATTCAATTATTTTGTCTTGTAATTTCATAAATGCCTATCAGAAACTATTTTAGTTTTTCTGGTTCCCAATATAATTGATTAACAATCAGATGTCAAGAAAAATTTTATTCCCGATTATTTTATCCAATAATAGAACCGTTCATATAAAGATTTGATAAGCATTTGTTTTTCAGAAGAATTAATCTCTATTTTTGTAAAAAATTTTTCACTTAATAAAGGACGAAGTTATGAAGCAAAGACTAATTGTGGTGTTAATGATTCTCTTTTCATTTTCACTGCTTGTTTCCGCTCAAAAAAAATCTTCTACAAATGACCAACCTGTTGAAATCAAATACGAAAAACACATTTTGAAAAACGGTTTAACTCTTCTTCTTCACGAAGATCATAAAGCGCCAATCGTTGCCGTTAACGTTTGGTATCATGTTGGTTCAAAGAATGAGAAACTTGGAAAAACCGGTTTCGCACATCTGTTTGAGCATTTGATGTTTAACGGAAGTGAAAATTTTAATGATGATTATTTTAAAGTGATGGAAAAAATCGGCGCTACCGATTTGAATGGAACGACAAGTAATGATAGAACAAATTACTTTCAAAATGTTCCTATCTCATCTTTTGATTTAGCATTATGGATGGAATCAGACAGAATGGGGCATCTTCTCGGCGCAATAAATCAAGCTAAACTTGATGAGCAGCGTGGCGTGGTTCAAAATGAAAAACGTCAAGGCGAGAACGAACCTTACGGATTAGTTGATGAACTTATTGTGAAAAGTACTTATCCGGCGGCACATCCTTATTCATGGACTGTAATTGGTTCGATGGAAGATCTTAACGTCGCTTCTTTAACCGATGTTCAAGATTGGTTCAAAACTTATTACGGCGCGGCAAATGCAACCTTAGTTGTTGCAGGCGATATTAATCCTCAGGAAGCGCTCCAAAAAGTTGAAAAATATTTTGGCGATATTCCTTCAGGTCCTCCGATTGCAAAATATAATGTTTGGGTTCCTAAAATGATGGGAAGACATCGCCAGGTTATGCAGGATAGAGTTCCTCAATCACGAATATATAAAATATGGAACGTTCCTCAATGGGGATCGCAGGAAGCTGTTTATCTTGATTTAGTCAGCGATGTTCTCGCTTCCGGGAAAACTTCACGGCTTTATAAACGTTTGGTTTATGATGATCAAATTGCAACATCAGCAAAAGCATATGTTGATCTAAATGAAATCTCGGGGCAATTTTATTTAGAATTAACTGCAAAGCCGGGGGACGATTTAGCTAAAGTTGAAAAAGCCGGTGATGAAGAATTGCAGAAATTCTTAAAAGACGGACCGACTGCAAAAGAATTAGAAAAAATTAAAACTCAATATATGGCTCAGTTCATCCGTGGTGTTGAACGTATTGGTGGCTTCGGAGGCAAGTCCGATATTTTAGCACAGAACCAGGTTTACGCCGGAGACGCTGATCATTATAAACAAGTTTTACAATGGGTAAAAGAAGCTTCGGCAAAAGATCTTTTGGAAACTGCCCGCAAGTGGTTGTCGGATGGCGTTTACATTTTAGAAGTTCATCCTTTTCCTAATTACGAAATAGTTAAATCGGATGCAGATAGAAGCAAACTGCCTGAATCCGGAACTCCGCCAGATGCAAAATTTCCTGCTTTCAAAAAAGTTACACTCACAAACGGAATGAAAATAATTCTCGCAGAACGAAAGGAAATTCCTATAGTAAATATGAGTTTACTTTTTGATGCCGGTTTTGCTGCTGATCAATTTGGATTAAAAGGAACCGCAAGTCTTGCAATGAATATGCTCGATGAAGGGACGAAAAAAAGAAATGCTCTTCAAATTAGTGAAGAGCTGGAAAGTTTAGGCGCAAATTTAAGTACGGGTTCAAACTTAGATATGTCGTCGGTAAATCTTTCATCGTTAAAATCCAACCTAGATAAATCACTTGAAATATTTGCTGATGTAGTTCTTAATCCATCATTCCCGGAAACGGATTTTAATCGCTTAAAGAAAGAACAGATTGCCGGAATTAAACGGGAAAAATCTTCACCGTTTTCTATGGCGTTAAGAGTGTTCCCTAAAATTCTTTACGGTGAAAATCATGCTTACGGTAGTCCTTTTACCGGCTCAGGATATGAAGAAAGCGTAAACAAAATTACGCGTGAAGATTTGATTAAATTCCAACAAGATTGGCTAAAACCAAATAATGCAACACTAATAGTCGTTGGCGATATTACGATGGATGAATTAACTCCGCGGATTGAAAAATTGTTTAAAGATTGGAAAACGGGAGAAATAAAACAAAAAAATATTGTACACGTTGAGCAAAAAGAAAAACCGGTTATTTATATTTTGGACAAACCAGGCGCAATGCAAAGCGTTATTATTGCGGGACAGGTGACTCTTCCTTCTGCAAATCCTGATGAAATTGCAATTAGTTTAATGAATGATATTCTTGGCGGTAATTTCACTTCACGAATCAATATGAATCTTCGCGAAGATAAACATTGGTCATACGGCGCTCAATCTGTTTTGGTTGGAGCAAAAGGACAACGTCCGTTTATTGCTTTCGCGCCGGTGCAAGCTGATAAAACAAAAGAATCGATAATCGAAATTCAAAAAGAATTAAACGGAATTGCAGGTGAAGTTCCTATTAAAGACGATGAGTTAAATTTTGTCGTTACAAATCAAGTGAATAGTATGGCTGGCTCTTGGGAAACTGGAAACGCTGTTCGTGGAAGTTTAAGCGAAATGGTTCGTTATGGTTTACCCGATAATTATTATTCAACCTTTGCCGGAAAAGTAAAAGCCGCAACGAAAGCCCAATTAACAGATGCGGCAAAAAAAGCAATTCATTCAAATCAATTAGTGTGGATTGTTGTTGGTGACCGTGCAAAAATTGAGCAAGGTTTGAAAGATATGAATCTCGGTGAAGTAAAATATATGGATACGGACGGGAACGAGATCAAGTAAAAGTTGAAAGTATAAAGTAACAAGTTGAAAGACATAAGAAAGGCTGGTTGTAAGATCAGCCTTTTTTAATTTGTTCATTACCGAATCACTTTTAACTTTCTACTTTTCACTTTCAACTATTTTATTTCCTATATTTACAGAAAAAAAATAAAGTTAGATGAACGCATTTTCAACGCACCAAAAAGGATTATTCGCTGCATTTCTTTCGGGAATATTGTGGAGTACCGGTGGACTCTTTATCAAATTAATTTCTCTGAACGCTTTTCAACTTTCATTTTTCCGTTCGCTTTTTTCGGCGGCAACATTTCTAATTCTCTTTAGAAGTAAAGCGGTAAAAAAGAATAAAGCTACATTTATTAACGCCTTATTTTATGCGGCAATTCTCATTCTTTTTGTTATTGCAACAAAAATGACTACAGCGGCAAATGCAATATTTCTTCAATACACAGCTCCCATTTACGTCTTAATTTTAGAACCAATTCTTCTTAAAACAAAGTTCGAAAAAATTAATATCATCACTATCATTCTGGCATTCATCGGGATGGTTCTCTTTTTTCTTGGTGAACTTTCTCCCGGACATTTTGTAGGAAATATTGTTGCACTTATTTCGGGAATGTGTTTCGCCGGTTTTCTTTTAGGTATGAGAAAGAATGATCACTCATACCAATTTGCAACAATTTTTTGGGGAAATGTAATTATTGCAGCTGTAAGTGTTTTTTCGATTTTTTCTATTCAAGTGTTTACTCTGTCTGATTTAACAATGGTGGCGTATCTCGGTATCGTTCAAATTGGTTTAGCATACGCAGTGTTTACTTATTCACTTAAACGTGTTCATGCAATTGAAGCATCACTCATCACGATGATAGAACCGGTACTCAATCCGGTGTGGGTTTTTATCTGGTACGGAGAAAAGCCATCGACATTTGCGCTTATTGGCGGGGCTGTAATTTTGTTGGGATTAACAATTAAATCAGTTATTTACGAAAATTTCATTAAGGCGAAAGTCGGCTGATCTTCCAATCATTTTCGATCAAACTATAAAGAATTCTATCGTGCAAACGGTTTTCTCTTCCTTGCCAAAATTCAATTTCAAAAGGAAGGACTCTGTATCCGCCCCAATAAGGAGGAAGAGGAATTTCTTTTCCATCAAATTCATTTTGCAGTGTTTGAAATCTATTCTCTAAAAAATTCCGATCCGGTATTTCACTGCTTTGATTGGACGTCCATGCGCCAATCTGACTTTCCCTCGGTCTTGAGTGGAAATATTCGTTTGATTCTTCATGTGAAATCTTTTCTACATTCCCATTTATACGAACCTGTCTGACCAACTCTTTCCAAAAAAAAAGTAAAACGGCAGCATTATTATTTTCTAACTCTTTTCCTTTTTGACTTTCATAATTTGTATAAAATACAAATCCTTTCTTATCAAATTCTTTAAGTAGGACGATTCGCGCATTGGGCATTCCTTCGTTCGATGCTGTTGCGAGAGTCATTGCATTCGGTTCCTCAATTTTTGAGAGAACTGCTTCATCAAACCACACTTTAAACTGGGCAATCGGATTTTTTAACACGTGAGCCTTATCAAAAGGCGCCGAAGTATAATTCGTCCTCATATCGGCAAGATTTATTTTTCCATCCATTTTTTTTATTGATTCCTTTGAATTTATAACTGAACAAAGATAAACAAATGAGTTTCTAAAAAAAAGATTTGAAACAGTAAATGGTTTTTCTTCAAAAAAAATAAAAAAAGAGTTGAAGGAAAGCGAAATATCAATTAAGTTTACAGAAGAAATTTGCGGGAGTAATTCAGTGGTAGAATGCAAGCTTCCCAAGCTTGACGTCGCGGGTTCGAGTCCCGTCTTCCGCTCAAAAAATTTTTAAAGTGTTTGGAATTCTGATTTCAAAGTCAGATATTTGTAACGGTTTTTGAAAAACATTTTATTAATTGTTTTTTACAAATTGAAATTTCCCAAAGGGGGCTTAGCTCAGTTGGTTTAGAGCATCTGCCTTACAAGCAGAGGGTCGGAGGTTCGACTCCTTCAGCCCCCACGACAATAAAGCCACAGAATACAATGTGGCTTTTTTTTATATGACAGGGTAAAAATTTTAATCCATGTTCGTTTCTTCTCATTAAATTCGGATAGTAAAAATCACAACTAGATTCCACTAATTTTTTTATATTTGCACATCGTTTTTATAGTCTTGTGACTAACGTGGCGAAGCTATGAAAAGTTGGTTAGCAGTAAACAGTCCTAAGTGATTAGGTGAAAAAATCTAAGATATTTCAGCGCTGGACATTTTTAACAGAATTGAGCAGTTCGGAATTATTGAATATTGTGAGTTTGGAAAGACTTGCGTGATTTAAGAAATGAACTTGCTTACAATGTCAATAAGGGGATTAAAGATTGAAGAAATGAATTCAACTCAACCTCCGCTTAAAGAAATAAGCGCAATGATGGAAATGACACAAAAGTGTTAGAGAGATTTTGGAGAGATGGTGTTAATTTAAATAAAAAGAATTTTTTAGTTGTAATTAAAAAATATTTAGGTGGAGACAATCGAAAGCAGTTATGTGACTGACGTTGCGAAGCTGTGGGGAAATAGTGATTCGTCACGCCGAAGCGTTACTTCGTTTTACTACTGTTTTCAGTAATAATGATGTATTGATAGACTGTTTAACCGTTAATCATGAGATCCATTAAAAAATAATAAATTAACAACTAAACACCTTTGGTGAAAGGCAATTGCGCTTGTTAAGATAAAAAAAAGAAATGATTGTAAAAAAAATTAAAATAATCTCTAAGCTGCAGGAAGAAAAAGAGACAATTAACTTTTGGGAAAAAAAATCCTTTAAGGATAAACTTGAAACAGTACAGTTCCTAAGAGAACAGTATATCAATCTCTTTAATAAAAATAAAGAATATAATGCGAGTAGAGAAGGACTTCGTAGATTTTATAAAGTGCTTCAACGTCAATCAAGTTGAGTACTTAATTGTCGGAGCTTATGCAGTTGCATTACATGCAGCGCCGCGCAATACCGGTGATATTGATTTTTGGATCAACAGAAGTTCTGAAAATGCTAAAAGAGTCCTGAAGGCACTTCAGGATTTTGGTTTTTCCCCGTTAGAAATATCTGAAGATGACCTGACAAAAGATGAAAGCATAATCCAAATTGGGTATGAACCAGTTAGAATTGATATTATAACTTCGATTACTGGTGTTAAATTTGAAGAAGCGTTTATCAAAAAAATAATCACAAAAATCGGTAATCAAAAAGCATTTTTTATATCAGCCGATTTATTACTTAAAAATAAATTAGCAACAGGAAGAAAAAAAGATATTGCTGATGCCGAGGTTTTATCAAAATATATAAAAATTCAACCCGACAAATAGTTGGCAATTGCTGAACCGGTTTCAGCAGCTGTAATGATCAAGTAAAAATGAACGATGATTAAAAAAGCTAAAGTAGAAATTGTTCCGGCAGAATTCAAAAGATATTTTTGGGATGTTGATTTTAATTCATTGAGTATGGAAAAACACAAAGAGTTTATACTTGAGAGATTTCTTAATTACGGCTCTTTTTCTACTTTTAGTTGGATATTTCAAAATTATACTAATGAAGAAGCGAAGCAACTTTTAAGAAAGAAGGGGAAACGTTCTCTTTCAAAGAACAGCTTTTATTTTTGGCAAAAGATTTGTGAAGAGGAAAGTTTATGAAAAAAAAACTTAAACTAGAAATCCTTGGCAAAGAACGGATTAAAATTCTTCCTTTACTAAAAATATTTAAATTTTTGCCCGGCAAAGAAAAGAAACCGAAAGAAGTTTTTACGTTAATTGAAAAGAAAGTAAAACTCTTTTTAACAAGAGCAGTATAAGTTTACAGTCGTCAGTCCGCCGCGGCGGATCAGTAATCGGAATTCAGTTTGAAAGATTTGAGAGTTTTTAACCCTGTCAAGCATCACAATTATTGAGCAAGGTATTTTTTTTAATAAAATTTTTTTATCTTTGTCTTGTTGATGAATTTATTTATTTATTCATCCAAGTCACGGGGTGATTTATAAATTGCCTCTGAGTATTTAAGTCTTACATTGATCTGTCTCTAAAAAAATAAAAGGAACTTCTAAGAAGTTTTTAATATTCTTTCCATTTTCATGTGACTGACGTGGCGAAGCTGTGGAAAATTTATTAGTGATAAGTAAAGAGCAATAAGTTTATCCAGTGCCATTAACGAAATTGGTTGAGTGGTCTTAAGGGTTGTAAGTTTGATTTGTTTCATCGGCAATCAGAAGTTGCTTTACAAAAATAAATGGATTTCCATAGATGGATCAATTCTAAAGAGTGTATTAAAATAATTGCCGTTATTTTGGAATAAATATTTCTTTCATAAATTGTTCATACGACACTTAATAAAAATTTCGACAAAACTATTAGACTGGAAAAACATACTTTTGACCCAAAAGTTATAAAGTAAATGATTTTAAGAGCTTTATAAAATTCTCCGGTAAGTGATTAATAAATATGTTATGCTATTAGAAAAAAAACATCGAGAAAAAATTATTGCTGAATACCTCCGGGAAACAGATGAGGTTTTATTCGCCTACATTTTTGGATCGTTTGTGGGAAAAGAAAATTATCACGATATAGATGTTGCTGTTTATTTGAAGGATACCTTCGATAAAAATGATTTAATGAAATTTCCTTATGGCTATGAAAGTGGTTTGATAAGCGCACTAAATCTGCTTGTTAGAGAAAATATTGATTTCATTGTAATAAATAATGCTCAACTTACACTACAAAAAAAAATAATTGAACATGGGATTTTACTTTTTAGCAAAGATGAACGAAAGCGAATTCACTTTGAAAATTATATACGAAAACTCTTCATTGATGCCACTCATTTACGAAAAATTAGAAGATACTATTTATCCGGTAAGATCATAAATGCCTGATTTAGAAATAATAGAAAATCGGCTCTCTTCTTTTATTGAAGATCTTCAGAATTTGAAGAAACACCAAAATATTACTATTGAAGATATTAAAGCCGATAAAGACCTGTTATGGATTTTGGAGAGAGGGATTTACCTGTTAATTCAAAATTTATTTGATATTTTTGCACACATCGTATCGGCGGATTTTAACGAAAAGTGGGATTATTATTCAGATATCAGCGATATTCTTGTAAAGCATAATATTATTACCAGGGAAGATAAAATTGTTTTGAATCAAATGGCCGGTTTCAGAAATAGACTCAGTCATGAGTATGTATCATTGGATACGAACATTTTGGTTGATATAATTAACTATCGGCTTTCTGATTTTTCAAAATTTCTTTCCATTATTAAGAGTTACTGTAATATCTAAATATGCTTTATAATTTAATTTTTTTTACAGACTAAAAACCTAAAAGCCTCATACAATAAAGCCAAATTTATTTATGAAAAATTTACATCCAATGAATATGAATAAAATAAACACCCTCTTTCTTTTATTGCCAATAATTCTATTGACAAACTCATTTATTTTTTCGCAGACAGAGCAGCAAGTTGCAAACGAACTGCAAAAGCAGGGGATCACTACACAACAAGATGTGCAGAGCGCCTTAAAAAGTAAAAATATGAGTGAAGATGACGCTAGAAACCTTGCTAAGCAATATGGAATTGATTACGACAGTTTCATAAAAACTTATATTACCGGGGGGAAAGCATTGCCACCTCCTCCCCAAACTCAAAAAGTAGATGAAGCAAAGAAGACTGAAGAGAAAAAACTAGAGAAAAAGGAAGAAAAGAAAGAAGAGAAGAAAGAAGAAAAACCCGAACCAGTTGCCCCACCCGGCGGAGGCGGTTTAGCCTATTTTGGGTATAATATATTTAATTCAATGCCCGGCGCATTTCAGCCTGCTGAAATAGGTCCCGTAGATCCCGGCTATTTAATCGGTCCCGGCGATGCGTTAAGGCTCTATATCTGGGGCTCTGTCGAGCTTCAATATGAATTAAAGGTTGATAACCAGGGGACAATATTTATCCCCACTGCGGGACAATTCTTTGTTTCCGGTATTCAATATAAAGACCTCCAGGCAAAACTTACTAATTATCTATCCAAGTTTTATGAAGGATTAGCAAAGCAGCCTGCGACAATCTTTCTTGATGTTACTCTCGCAAAACTTAGACCCATAAAAATATTTGTCCTTGGTGAAGTTGCAAAACCGGGCGGATACAATATCAGCAGTTTTGCTACCGTCTTTAATGCGTTATACAGCTTCGGTGGTCCGCTAACCTCGGGAAGTTTAAGGGAGATTAGAGTAATTAGGAATAAAAAAGTCCTTACTACAATTGACCTTTATGATTATCTTCTTAATGGAAAACTAATAGGAGATGCCAGGCTACAGGATAACGATATTGTTTTTA
>JALNWB010000008.1 GCA_023231105.1 Ignavibacteriaceae bacterium
CAAACTTCCTGCAGAAGCAAACTTAATGGCAGTTGCCCATTACCTTGAAGCTCTTGATTGGCAGAAAGAAATGGTAAAAGTTCACACGATCTTTGGCGGAAAGAATCCGCACCCGAATTATCTTGTCGGCGGCGTTCCTTGTTCTGTTAATATTGATGATGCGAATGCACTTAATGCTGAACGACTTGCTTATGTTGGAACTTTGTTTGAGCAAGGCAGAGAATTTATTGAACAAGTTTACATTCCTGATTTACTTGCTGTCGCTTCATTCTATAAAGATTGGGGCGCTATCGGCGGCGGTCTTCCAAATTATATGGCGTATGGTGATCTTCCGGTAAACGGTTATGCCGATGTTGCCAAATTTAAATTTCCTCGCGGAGTTATTCTTAACAGAGATTTAACCAAGATACATGAGATAGATGGAAAGAATCCGCAAGAAGTTCAAGAATATATCGCTCACTCCTGGTATGAATATTCCGATGGCGACAAAGCCGGAAAACATCCTTGGGATGGTGAAACAAAATTCAATTATACCGGTCCAAAACCTCCGTATGAACAACTAAACGTGAAAGAAAAATATAGTTGGTTAAAAACTCCACGCTGGAAAGGACACGCAATGGAAGTCGGTCCGCTTGCACGACTTTTAGTTGCGTATGGTACCGGTAGAAAAGAAGTTCAAGATATTGTAAACGGAACTCTGAAAAAATTAGATGTTCCTGTTGCGGCGCTCTTTTCAACTTTAGGAAGAACAGCGGCTCGCGGTTTAGAAACTCAGTTAATTGCAAATTGGTCGAAAGAATTTTACGATCAACTTCTTTCAAATATTAAGAACGGTGACACACGAATGTTCAATAATGAAAAATGGGAACCTTCAACCTGGCCGGATGAAGCAAAAGGCGTTGGTATGACAGAAGCTCCGCGCGGCGCGTTAGCTCATTGGATTGTTATTAAGAATCAGAAAATAGATAATTATCAATTGGTTGTTCCAAGTACTTGGAATGCATCTCCGCGTGATGATAAAGGGCAGATGTCTGCTTACGAATCTGCATTGATCGGAACACCGGTTGCCAACCCGGAACAGCCGTTGGAAATCCTTAGAACAATTCATTCATTTGATCCGTGCATTGCCTGTGCAGTCCATCTCTATGATGAAAAAGGAACCTATGTTCATCAAGTACAAACATTTTAGGAGTTAGCTATGGAAAATACATCAATTAGAAGAGTCTATGTCTGGCAAACTCCCGTTCGTTTTTATCATTGGCTGAATGCAATAGTTGTAGTTGCGTTAGCTATAACGGGATACATTATTGGCAGTCCGCCGGCAATTCAAAGCGGCTCTGAAGCTTCTTTCGGTTATTGGTTTGGAACAGTTCGGTTCATTCATTTTCTTGCGGCGTTCCTTTTCTTTTTCAATTTCTTGTTTAGAATTTATTGGGGTTTTGTAGGAAATGATTATGCAAAGTGGGACAACTTCATCATTACAAAAAACAAGCAATGGAAGGAAATTATCCGTGTTTTAAAAATCGATGTGTTCCAGCAAAAAGGTGAACCGATTGAATCTGTCGGACACAACTCACTTGCGGGATTCACATATTTCATTTCCTTTTTAGCATTTCTTTTTCAGTGCATGACCGGCTTCGGAATGTACTCGGCAATGAGCCATGCATGGCTGCCGAATATGTTCGCGTGGGTCGTTCCGTTTATGGGCGGTGATTTTGCCGTTCGTCAATGGCACCATGTAATGATGTGGTTCTTTATAATTTTTTCGATGGTTCATGTCTATTTAGTTTTTTATCACGATTATGTTGAAGGAAGAGGGATCACTTCTTCAATGGTAGGCGGCTGGAAATTTATTGAGAAAAAATCTAAATAAATAATAACCGGCACAACATCGTTTCAACTTGTAACAGACGGATTAATCCGTCTGTTTTTTTATTGTCGAAGACAACGGAGATTTTAACTCTTTGTGATTAAATTGATTTATGGAAATATTAATTCTTGGTATAGGAAATATTTTAATGGGGGACGAAGGCATCGGCGTTCATGCCATTCGTTATATGGAGAAACAAAAATTCTCTTCAAATATTCGTTTGCTTGACGGTGGAACCGGCGGGTTTCATTTGTTGGAATATTTTCAAGAGTATAAAAACATTATTATGATTGACGCAACGATGGACGGGAATCCACCGGGAACCATAAGATTGATTACTCCAAAATTCTCAAACGATTTTCCGAAAGTATTAAGTTCACACGATATCGGCTTAAAAGATTTAGTTGAATCAGCCGCACTTTTGGATACCTTTCCCATAATAAATCTCATCACTGTTTCAATTGAAAAAATTCAACCGATGCTTTTGACATTGTCAACAGAGGTTGAAAATGCTATTCCCGCTGTTTACGAAAAAGTAAAAGAGGTTTTGGGAATAATAGAAAATTCTTAAACTAATTTTTTTTCTTCTCTATTGACATTTTTATTTCAAAAGAACTTTTGAAGTCTGCAGAATGTTTTCAACAGTGATGCCGTATTTCTCAAACAAAATTGTATCTGGAGCTGATGCGCCATAAGTTTCAATTGAAATAATTTTTCCGCCATCGCCCGTATATTTATTCCAACCTTGCGCAACACCCGCTTCAATCGCAATGCGTGCTTTAACATTTTTTAGTAAAACGGAATTGCGGTATTCCTCACTTTGCATTTCAAATAATTCCCAACTTGGAAAACTTACAACTCGGACTTTCTTTCCTTCGCTCTCAAGTTTTTCTGCCGCCTTCAAAATTAGAGGAACTTCTGAACCGCTCGCCATCAATATGATTTCGGGTTTGTCGGCATCTTTTAAAATGTAAGCGCCTTTAAATAAATTTTCAGATGAAGGATATTTTGTTTGATCAAGAACAGGCAATCCTTGCCGCGTTAGTATTAACGCAACCGGACTTCCTTTGTGCTGAATTGCGAACTTCCATGCGGAAGCGGTTTCATTTGCATCTGCGGGACGCAGAACAATCAATCCCGGAATTGCGCGGAGCGAAGCTAAATGCTCAACCGGTTGATGTGTTGGTCCGTCTTCACCAAGTCCAATAGAATCATGTGTTAAAACATAAATTACTTTTATTTTTGATAATGAAGCAAGACGAATTGCCGGACGAAGATAATCAGAGAAAACTAAAAATGTTCCACCGAAAGGAATAACACCGCCATACATTGCCATGCCGTTCATAAGACTTGCCATAGCGTGTTCGCGGATTCCAAAGTGAAAATTTCTTCCCGATTTATTATCTGCCGAGAAAGCCGGGAATCCGCTTAAGTACGTATTGTTTGAAGGAGCCAAATCCGCCGAGCCGCCGATAAATGTAGGGAGTGATGAAGCAATTGCGTTGATCGTTTTGCCCGAAGCTTGTCGTGTCGCGAGTTTCTTTCCATCATCTGCAAAAGTTGGAATTTTTGAGATCCATTCATCGCCAAAATTCCCGCTCATTACTTCAAGAAACAATTTTGCTTCAGCCGGATATTTTTCTTTGTACGCAGCAAAGAGTTTGTTCCATTCTTCTTCATCCTGCTGATGTATTTTCTTTTTTTCTTCAAATAGATTTTTTACTTCTTCCGGAACAAAAAACGATTCTTCGTATTCCCATTCTAAATTTTTCTTTGTTAGTTTTATTTCTTCGCTGCCGAGAGGAGAACCATGCACACCGGAAGTATCTTGTTTGTTGGGACTTCCGAAACCGATATGAGTTTTTGTAATAATGAGGGAAGGTCTCTCATCAATTTGGGCATTGAGCAACGCGGTTTCAATTTGTGAAAGGTCATTAGCGTCCGATATATGTTCTACATGCCAGCCGTATGCGTCAAAACGCTGTTCAATATTTTCGGAAAACGCAAGAGAAGTTTTTCCGTCAATTGAAATTCCGTTATCATCATAAAAGAAAATTAATTTTCCGAGTTTCAAATGTCCGGCGAGTGAAGCCGCTTCGTGAGAAATTCCTTCCATCAATTCACCGTCGCTGCAAATGCCGTAAATAAAATGGTCGAGAATTTTTATATCATCTTTATTGAACATCGAAGCGAGATAAGATTTGGCAATTGCCATTCCAACTGCATTGGCAAAGCCTTGTCCGAGAGGTCCTGTTGTAGTTTCAATTCCTAATTTTTGATTGAATTCAGGATGCCCCGGAGTTTTACTTTCCCATTGGCGAAAGTTTTTAAGATCGTCGAGCGAAATATCGTATCCGCTGAGATGCAATATTCCGTAAAGCAGCATACTTCCGTGACCCGCAGAAAGAATAAATCGGTCGCGGTTAAGCCACGTTGGATTTTGCGGATTGTATTTCATATATTTTGTGTAAAGCGTATAAGCTATCGGCGCACAGCCCATCGGCATACCGGGATGCCCGGTGTTTGCTTTCTGAATCGCTTCAACCGCTAAAATGCGAAGTGTGTTTATGCTTAATTGATCAACGGAAACGGACATGAAAACTCCAAAAATTGAAAAATAATTTCTGTAAATATAAGGGAAAGAGTTGAAAAGTTAAGGAATGGAAGAAAGGTTCAACCCGCTTTTAGTTTGAGCTTAATATTTTCCCGTCAACAACCGGAGTAAGGCACACAAGCGGTGAATCGGGTACCTGGAATTGTAGAAATATTTCTTCAAACAAGAGAAATTGTTTCCCTTGCTTTTCAAGCCGGGCAAATTGTTTGTACTTCATTTTCTTTCCGGAGTTGGAAACCGGCGGATCAAATTTAAAGGAAGAAGGGAAATCATGTGCGGCATTCTTTTTAAGAAAAGAAATTTTTTCTTCATCGCTTCCCCTTGCTTCGTATGAGCATGCGCGAAACTCTTCAATAATTCCATGTTCAATTATGATATAAAGATTTAGAATTTTTTCAGTCATTGATCTGCTTATTATTTATTACAAAATAGGTAAGAGCAAGAGCCAAACTCAAGGCGAATTTACACATTACACTTTCAATTACAGAAAGAACAAACGAATCGCCGAATGACCGCAAAATAAATCCCGCAGCTACCGGAATTGAAATAAAGACATAAGCGAAAACAAGAATTCCGCTTAACTTCGATTTAATAATTCCCGGATTGTCTTTTACTTTTTCTCTTAAATAAAAAATGGTTATTACGATTGGAGCGTAATAAAAAAATCCATAAGACTCACCCAGCGGATAAGAATAGGAAGCATAAAAAACCGTGCACGTGTTTACAATAAATTTATCGATGGTAAGCGAATAATAAACGAGAAAAAACAATGCCGGTAAATAAACGAGATAATTCTTTTTCACGGTATTTCCCCAAATTGTCCACACAAGAATCAATCCGGTTGGAGGAAGAAAGGTTATATCTGCAAATGCTAAAAATGCAACGAACGAACTGCCAACATTAAAATAACAAATCAGCGATTCAAGAAATTGATAGCCCATGAGAAGAAATATTAATACTGCCGCAAGGATATTTTCTTTTTTACCTTTTAAGTGAAAAAGAACGACGCAAAGCAAAATAAATTCAACTGCAGCAATAAGCAGTGAGACAAATCCATTCCAATTACTCATTACTATTTGTCATAAATTTTTATGGCTCCCGTCGCAGAATGGTTTATCCTTTGTGTTCTTGCAGCCGCACCACCAAACTTCTTTTTGTTCGGTGATCTCAACGATCATCGGTTTAAATTCGCTTCCTTTATGAGCGCCGTCGCAAAATGGCTGTTTGGCGGATTTGCCGCATGCACACCATGCGTATTTGCCTGATTCCATTTTTATTCCGTACGGACTTTTTTGTGCAATTACCGGTTCTTCCATAACAACTTTCTCATATTAAATATAAAAGAATGTAGAATGAGAGGGGGCTCATTCTACATTGTATTTATTATGCTTTCGGTCCAATCATTTTTTCGGGACGAACAAATTCATCGAATTGTTCTGCCGTTAATAAACCAAGTTCAACCGCGGCTTCTTTTAATGTTTTCTTTCCTTTAAGGGCTTTCTTAGCAACCTTTGCAGCGTTATCATAACCGATATGCGGATTAAGCGCAGTCACCAACATCAATGAATTGATCAAATGATTTTTTATGTTCTCTTTGTTTGCTTCGATGCCGACTACACAATTATCGGTAAAACTGTTGCATGCGTCGCCAAGTAATCTAATTGATTGAAGCACATTAAAAATGATAACAGGTTTGAAAACGTTGAGTTCAAAATTTCCCATCGCGCCGCCAATATTAACGGTAACGTCATTTCCCATAACTTGCGCGCAGACCATCGTCATCGCTTCTGATTGTGTCGGATTAACTTTTCCCGGCATGATTGAACTGCCCGGTTCATTTTCCGGTAAATTCAACTCGCCTAATCCGCAGCGTGGACCGGAACCAAGCCAGCGAATATCATTTGCAATTTTCATTAATGAAGTAGCAATAGTTTTTAAAACTCCGCTGAATTCAACAAGTGAGCAGTGAGTGGCTAATCCTTCAAATTTATTTCTTCCGGTGATAAATGGTTTGCCTGTTAGTTCTGCAATTTTCGCAGCCGATCTGACAGCAAATTCCGGATGTGTATTTAAGCCTGTGCCTACAGCCGTTCCACCGAGAGCAAGCTCGTATAATCTTGGAAGTCCACATTGAATTCTTTCCAAACCATTAGTTAGCATTTGCACATATCCGCTGAACTCTTGTCCGAGTGTAAGCGGAGTTGCATCCATCAAATGGGTCCTTCCGATTTTGATGATGTCTTTAAACTCATCCATTTTTACTGCGAAAGCATCGCGGAGTTTTGTAATGCCGGGAATAAGGTGTCTGTGAATTTCTTCAATGGTGGCGATGTTCATTGCGGTAGGAAATGTATCGTTTGATGACTGCGCCTTGTTTACATCATCATTCGGATGAATAGGTTTTTTGCTTCCCATCACTCCACCGGCAAGTTCAATTGCACGGTTAGAAATCACTTCATTCACATTCATATTAGTTTGCGTACCGCTTCCGGTTTGCCAAACAACAAGTGGGAAGTGATCATGCAGTTTTCCTTTGATAACTTCATCTGCTGCTTTAACAATAAGATCGGCTTTTTCTGCGGGAAGAATTCTTAAATCTTTGTTAACGAGCGCAGCGGCTTTTTTCAAGATGCCGAATGCGCGGATCAATTCTTCCGGCATTCGTTCTCCGCCAATTTTGAAATTCATTAATGAGCGTGCGGTTTGGGCTCCGTAATATTTATCGGTCGGAACTTTAATTTCGCCCATGCTGTCTGTTTCAATTCTGTAATCCATTGTTTCTCCTCTGATTTTTTTTTCTTATTACAAAATTAATAATTATTGTAATACATTGTTCAAGGAAAAGAAGAAAAATTACCAGGCTTAGGTCAACGGCCAAGGTATGGTATAGATGAAGCGAAACTGTAGATTTTGTTGAATTTGAACATCGAATAATGAAGTTTTTGTTCTTCGATATTCTACATTCCTTGTTCGTTATTAATTATTTGTTTTTTGGTTCTGGCTTTGTCAGGTTCTGGATTAAAAATTGGGTGTTAGGCTTGGGTGATATGAATCAGGAATGTCAGTCTCGATAAGTAGAGACTGACATTTCTGGATTGAATAATCTTTTTACTTCATAAGGATCATTTTCTTTGTTGAAACAAAGTTTCCGGTAGTTAATCTATAGAGATACATTCCGCTTGGTAAATTATTTGCATTAAATTCTACTGTATAATTTCCGGTTTGATATTCGCGATTAACTAACGTTGCAACCTTTTCTCCGGTTATGTTAAAGACTGTAAGATTTACTAATCCGTTGTTTGCAAGTGAGAAAGAGATTGTCGTTGCCGGGTTAAACGGATTCGGATAATTTTGTAAGAGATTGAATTCGTTAGGAACAACTTTATCGTTTCCTACGCCGGTAGGACTGTTCGGGTTGGTTGCTACCTTTGCCATTGATGCCGGAACGTTGATAATGCTTGGCATACTTGCTTGTGTTGCGCTGAGGACGGTAGCAAAGTTTGCAATAGATGTCTCATTGGTAATAGTTCCGTCAAACAGGCTGTTGTTGAACTGTCCCGCACCGAACATGCTGCGAACTATAACCTGTCCGGTTACTAATCCGGCAGGAAAATCTAAAACAGTTTTCGGGGCTAAGATTGAAGCGGTAACATTAATGCCGTGTAATCTAACCATATCAGCTTCAAAGAAATTAATGAGAACTTTTTCTTTGGTAGTTCCTACTACATTGAAACCACCCATCCAATCGATATTATTGCCGCTTACGTTTACGATTACCGTTGAGTTATTCGGAACATTAACAGTAAAGTTATTTGCCGCGCTTAACATTGCTCCATCAACATAAAAGACATTCTCAGTATTGTTGTGACCGACAAGCTCAACATGTCCCCATTCATTTTTAACCGTATCTGTTTGAGGTAAAGTTGCTAATTGATTTGATAAATTATTTAAATGAATTTTCGCAGCATCAAAATCAATTACAGAATTTTGTTCAATTCCGTCATCTGCAGAAAACCCGGTAGTTGAGGTAATAAAGTTTCCATAAAGAGCTTTTCCGTTGTAAACCCTGCCGCTGATAAATGTAAGGTGATTTCCAACAACCAATACATCACCTGAGTGAGGTGGAAGTTTATCGCCAACGCTGTAATTTCTCAAATCAGCATCACCGCCTACTGCAACTTTTCCTTCAGTATCAGCAGAAGGTTGAGTTAATGATTCAAGCACGAACAAGTTAAATCCAGTAGCTGCGCCTAAATCATAAGTTGGGGTAGAAGTATTCCCGTAATTAACTTTTACTTTAATTTCTAATGAAGTTGAATCGTTTGCGTTAATAGTTCCTGCATCCCAAATTCCGGTAGTAGGATTGTAAACACCGCTTGGAATAGAAGAAATAAAATCTAAGACTGAAGCTAATTGATCGGAGACTTGAACGTTCTGTGCGTTTCCGGTTCCTGTGTTTTTAACTTTGATAGTGTAGGTGATAATATCGCCGTCATTTACAATAGTTTTATCGGCAACTTTAGAAAGTACCAGGTTAAATGAATTACTCCAATTTACAATAGCAGTAATAGTTCTTGAAGCGGTAGTTGGTTTTGCAAGGATAAGTTTTTGTTTTCCGTTTGGGTCTGCAACATGATAGTATTTTGTACCGGAAGGAATACCGACGATACCGGTTGCTGTAATAGCTGCCGTGGTTTGTCCGTTAGCCGGAGTTAATGTTACAGTAGGGGAAACACCGGTTATGCCTGTTGTAACGGTAGCTTGGCTTAAAGTTCCTTGAGTAGTAGAAAGAGAAACTTGTACATCAGGCATTGCCAAACCAATCTCGTTAAATGCTTGAACCGTAAAAGTTATTAGTGAACCAATAGTAAAAGATTGAGAAGGAATATTGATAACAAACGTATTGAGGTTAAAACTATGCGCATTTAAAAGTGCATCAGCTTTAATTTCAGCTGCACGTGCTAAAATATCGCTGATATTAGCATGGTCTTGTCCGGTCAGGGTGCTTAAATCAAGTCCGTCTGTAAGGTTCCATAGTGTTAATTGAATAGCGGCAGCTTCGCGTTTGATATCCGGGAGAATAGGGGAATAATTAGTTTTAAAAGGATAATAATTATTTAAAATATAAGCAAGCGTATCATTAGTTGCTTCTACGTCTTGATAATCTTCATTATAGGCAAGGTGATGATATAAATCGATACAATAAAGACTGGTTTCATTTCCGTCAACAACAGCTTTAAAAGTACCGGCAAAATAGTCATCGTTTATAGGTGATGGTAAATGAATCCCGACGCCTTTATCATGCCCTGTAACTTGAGCCGTGCTATTAACTCCGGCACGCAACAAAGAGACCATGCTTACTACTATAAGTGCAAGTGCTATTGTAAAATATTTTTTGTTCATTCTTTTCACCTTAATTTAAACTTGCTCTTATATTTCAGAAATCATACCAACAGTATTTGTTTGAAAAGAAACTGTTTTAGAGGTTTTTAAAATTATTCGGTGTTTTATTATGAGATTTTTTATCGAATTGATATAGTCAATTCAGTAATTCTATTTTCGAGGAAAAGGATGAATTCGTTACTATTTTGTCAAAAAAAAGCCCGGCATTTGTTGTCGGGCTTGGACCTTCGTGTCTCCCATTTCAGATAAGGAGGCTTAGGTGGGGGCTCTTTTGCTGTGTTACCTCAACAGCATCATTTTCTTTGTTATCATTGTACTTGGTGAAGAAATTCTGTAGATGTACATGCCGCTTGAAAGTTCGTTTGCATCAAAATTTACAGAATATTTTCCTGGAGCGTAGTTTGCGTTAATCAACGTTTTCACTTCTTCGCCAAGAGTGTTATAGATAATTAATTTTATTGCTTCTGATTTTGCAACGGTAAACTGAATTGTTGTAGTCGGGTTGAACGGATTAGGATAATTCTGGCTTAACGAAAATTCAGTTGGGATTTCTTTATTCTCTTCAACGCCTGTTGCGCTGTTGTTTACCTTGAATTTACCAGTACCTGAATAATAAGATAGATTTCCGTTTGCATCTTTTGAACGGACTTTCCAGAAGTAATCTTTTCCACTCTCCAAACCATCAACTTGAACATTAGCATTAGCAGAGTTGAATGATCTGGCATCCTGGAAGTTTGAATTATCCGCTACTTGAATTTCATAGCTGGAAATAGCTGTTGTTGCTGTTGGCAAATACCAGAATAATTGTGGTGCATCGGTATTTACGGTAACATTGTTTGCTGGGCAACCAGTTATTGGTTGTACAACAGAATTATTAGCTGTCATCGTAAATAATGCGGTTGATGACCATGCTGATTTTGCTATACCATTTGTGGATCTTACTCTCCAAGCATATTGAACACCATTAACTAATGCATATGGCATTGTAAATGACAAAGTAGACGATGTTGCGAACACATTGTCTGCTGGCCATTCTTCACTTGCTGCTACACATTGGATTTCATAAGTCAATCCGGTTGAAGATGTAGCTAAATACCAATTGAGTGTTGGCATACCGTTATATTCAGTTGCATTTCCGATTGGCCATGAGGCTGTTGGAACAACCGGTCCATTATCAACATTAGCTGCCATAGTAAACAATGCGGTTGTAGACCAAGCTGATTTTGTTACACCATTCATTGATCTTACTCTCCAGGCATATTGAATTCCAGGAACTAATGTATATGGCATTGTAAATGACAACGAAGAAGATGTTGCATATACATTGTCTGCGGGCCATTCTTCACTTGCTGCTACACATTGGATTTCATAAGTTAGTCCTACTGTGGATGAACCCAAATACCAATTTAATGTAGGCTGGTTGTTATACTCTGTTGCATTTCCTATCGGCCACGAGGCTGTTGGTATAACCGGTAATCCGGAAGTATTGGCAACCATCGTAAATAATGCGGTTGATGACCATGCTGATTTCGCTACGCCATTTGTGGATCTTACTCTCCAAGCATATTGAATTCCATTAACTAATGCATTCGGCATTGTAAATGACAACGAAGAAGATGTTGCATATACATTGTCTGCAGGCCATTCTTCACTTGCTGTTACACATTGGATTTCATATGATAAACCAGGCGAATAAGAGGCAAGGTACCAATTTAGTGTTGGCATATTATTATACTCCGTTGCGTTTCCAATCGGCCATGAAGTTGTTGGAACAACCGGTGATCCGGATGTATTTGCAACCATTGTAAATAATGCGGTTGATGACCAAGCTGATTTTGCCGAACCATTCGTTGATCTTACTCTCCAAGCGTATTGAACTCCGTTAACCAATGCATACGGCATTGTAAAAGAAGTAGTCGATGAAGTTGCATATACATTATCTGCAGGCCATTCTGCACTCGCTGCCACACATTGAATTTCGTATGTTACCCCTGCTGTAGACGAACCCAAATACCAATTGAAAGTAGGCGGATTATTATACTCTGTTGCATTTTCGACCGGCCAGGATGGTGTTGGTACAACAAGATTTGATCCGGTGTCGCTATTGTCTCCATTACTTGTTTGACCTATTGTGATAAGGACGTTCGAACTGTTATTAGATGAATTCTGATCAGTCGGGGTACTATTTAATAAAGTTGCGGTATTGGTTATTTTTCTGTCTCCCGGGATGTCACCGTTAAATAAGTTCAAGTTAAACTGACCGGAACCGCTCATCGATTTTACTATAACCTGACCTGTAATTAATCCAGCCGGGTAATCTAAATGAGCAAGCGGTGCAAGTACCGAACCAAGAATGTTAATGCCGGAAACAGAAAGATTTGTAGCTTGATAAAGGTTATACAATATTTTGCTTTTAGAAACACCATTTATAATTAAACCGCCTTTCCATGTAACGCTGGTTCCGGAGATATTAACAATTACTACTGATCCATTCGGAGCTGTAATATCAATGGTATGCGCGTTTCCAATGTCTGAACCACTGACGTTGAATACATTCAGATAAGCGTCTGTGCCGGTTAAGGTGAGGGTTCCCCATTGCAGTGTTGTTGTACCATTTACTGTATAGGTAGATAGTGTTGCAGATAAATTCTGTAAGTATGTGGTAGCTGCTGCAAAATCGATTACGTTGGCATCTTTACGGAGTGTTCCATTGGTAATCGTAACAGCATCTAGGGGTAGATTGGTAGTATTTCCATATACAACATTTCCACCATGGACAGTTCCGCTATTGTAAGTGAGATTATTACCAACAATTAAAACATCTCCACTTCCGGAAGGAAGTAAATCACCAACGGAATAATGTGTTAAGTCAGCATTATTGCCAACCGCGATTTTACCTTCCGTATCTGCAGATGGCTGTAATAAATCTTGAAGTACAAATAAATTGTAACCTGTTGCAGCGCCGAAATTAATTGATGTCGAATTGAAAACAGTACAATCAACCAATGTGGAAATACTTAGTGTTGCATTTTCGTTTGCTGTTAAAGAACCAACATTCCATTCTCCAGTAGCTTGATTATATGTCCCTTGAGTAGCTGTTGCAGAAACATAATTTAAGCCAGCCGGTAATAAATCACCGACTATGATGCCAGTTGATGAGCCAGGTCCTAAATTAATTACCTTTATTGAGAAGGTTACATTATCTCCACAATTCGGGTTAGAGTTACTTGCAAATTTTTCAACTTTAAGATCTGTATCGGTTTGAGGTATTTGATAAATACCTGCATCCCAGGTGTTGTCTGTTTCACCGGCGGTTAGTGTTGTACAGATAGATTTACCTGTTGTAATATTTGCATCTGAATCGGTTGCATCATTTCCACCTTGATCTGCCGGAGAAAATGTGTATCCTGACGGAAGAACAAATTCAACATAATAATCACCGGGTAATAGATTTGCGAAATTGTAAACACCACTAGCATCCGTAGTAGTTGTACTTTGTAATACATTATCGCATGAATATAGTTTGATTGTTACATTCGGTACGCCGACTTCACCTGCATCTTGTATCCCGTCATGATTTGCATCATTCCAGACTTTATCGCCAAGAGAAGCTTTTTGTACTTCGTTGGGGCAAGTGAGATAACCTTTATCAACAGTACCGTTATCGAAGTTCTCATTGATTAATGTTGCCGCGTCGTTTAATTCACTCAGCGAAAAATTGGTGTTCACTCCGCCGAGAGCGTTATTTACTAATGTTAAAAGCTCACTAACCGTTTTACCGGAAAATGTTCCGGGAACAATTACGAGATCACTTAAGTTAGTTGAGTTAGAGCCAATAGCACCGTTTAAATCGTAGAAAATATTCATCGTTAACGCTGCGGCTTGTCCGGCAAAAACAGTAATATTCTTATCGGTTGGATCAACATAACTTTGGGTTAATGCAGAAGGAATGCTTCCTTGAGGTAAAAAATTTTCTACGGCTTGCGCTGAAGTTAAAGTTATTGTTTTTGATCCCGAACCGATAATTAATCCTGCCGGGAAAACTTGACTGAAATATTGATCTCTTATTCCACCGGGTGTGCTGTTGGAAGGACTTCCCCAGCCACCTTGGGTAAAGGTTGTAAATCCATTTAGATTACAATTATTATTTGATTGAGGGACTATGGTTGCCGCTAAAACAACCAAGGTGAGTAATGTGAAAAGTATTATTTTTTTCATGTTGCACTTTTTAATTTGGTTCTATTTAATGAAATCATGGGAGCGACTTTCATACCAATAGAGAAAAAGTGCGTTATTATCGGTTTTTAGAAGAAATTGAAAAAAGAGACCATATTTTTATGTTCTATAATGAGATTTTAGGGAAGAATGAAACTTTTGTGTTGATTGAAAAATCAGTATTAGGATTAAGCATTTCAGTAAAAGTTCTTATTAAACAATTTGTTAGCAAGACAATTGACACGATTCATTTTCGAGAAATTTTTGGGTATTAAAGCCAAATTAATCCCAAAATATTCCAAAACGATACAAAAAAGTAACATGAAACTTCAAGCTGTTTAGATAGCAATTTGATTTTCGTAGAACAGATTTTAATCTGTTCACAACCATCCTTTTTTAGAGGAAAAAGATTGATTCAAATTTTCCGCATTCAAAATAAAAAAAGGCTCGAAAAAATTCGAGCCTTTTGAGAGTAAGTCTGGATAATGTTTTATCCAGAGCGTAATTTATTTTATATCTCAATCTACCAATATAGCGTCTCCAACATTGGGAACAACCAACTATAAAATCCCGTTAGCAACGAAATATTGGTAGAAAGAATTCTTAGTTAATAATTGATTAATCTTTCCCAAAAGCTGAATCATCAACATAACCGACAATTCCCATTTCGGGCATATCCAAACCGTCAATTTCATCTCTAGCGTCAACTCTAATTCCAAAGAGTTTATCCTGAAGTTTGAAAAATCCATACATAACGGCGAAGACAAAGATAATACATGTTGCTGATCCAATAAGCTGCGCAACCAACTGACTGGCATCACCGTAAAACAATCCTTTTACAGTTCCGGGAACACCATTCCAGCCGTCTCCATATGAGCCGTCCGCAAAAAGTCCAAGGGCAATTATTCCCCATAAACCGTTTATTCCGTGAACAGCAATTGCGCCAACCGGGTCATCAATTTTAAGTTTTTGATCGATAAAGAATACTGCAAGCACTACTAAAACTCCTGAAATAGCGCCGATTAAAAATGCCGCCCATGCCGGAACAAAAGCGCAAGGAGCGGTAATAGCTACTAAACCTGCAAGTAATCCATTCGCCATCATACTTGGATCGGGTTTGCCAAATTTCCACATCATAAAAAATGTTGCGAAAAGCGCGCCGGCTCCCGATGCAATCATAGTATTAACTGCAACAACGCTGATACGTAAATCATTTCCCGATAATGTTGAACCCGGATTAAATCCGAACCAGCCAAAAGCCAAAATAAATGTACCGATAATTGCCATCGGGATGTTGTGTCCCGGAATGGCATGTACAGAGCCGTCTTTTCCATATTTCCCGATTCGCGGTCCTATAACAATTGCACCGGCTAAAGCGGCAACGCCGCCTACCATATGAACTACAGAGGAACCGGCAAAATCAACATGCCCATGCCCTAAACCATAGTTTACGCCAAGAGTTGCCAGCCATCCGCCGCCCCATACCCAGTTACCAAAAAGTGGATAGACAACCATTGAAATAAAGAAAGCATATAAGATGAAAGCACTAAATTTCCACCGTTCAGCCATAGCTCCGGTTGGTATTGTTGCGGTGGTATCCATAAATACCATTTGGAATAAGAATAAAGTAAATATACCAACATCGTAAACGCCGTTATTTAAAAAGAATCCTGAAGTTCCGAATAAACCGAAAGATTTACCGAATAATGTAATTGCTGCTTCACCCGTTAATCCCGGAGTTCCGCCAAGTGCGGCTACTGCGCCGACACCTCCAAACATTATGGCAAAGCCGCAAATCCAGAAGCCGATTATTCCTATTGCATATACAAGGAAGTTCATTCCCATTGTGTGAGCAACGTTTTTGGCTTGAGTAAATCCGGTTTCAACCATCGCAAATCCGGCTTGCATAAACATTACTAGAAATGCGGTTATAAGTGTCCAAATAATGTTTGTTGCAATTTTATTATGCCCGACTGCCTCTGCAACTTCGGTTAAAGTCGGTTCACCCGGTTTTACTGCCGGTACATCTTTAATTGTTCCTGTTTTTGCTCCTGTTGGATCAGCCTGCGCATATAAATTAGACGGCGTAAGCGATGTTAGCAGAACGAAAAACATTACAACTGTTAGAAAGTGATTATTTATTTTCATCATAATTTTTTCTCCTATTTGTTATTTAAAGGAATACCGGAACTATTATCTTCGTTAGATGAAAAACGGTAAAGTTATTTTATCTATACTTGAATTAGTTTGTGTAAATCACTAATTGAGAATTTTTTCCGATTCCATTTAAGATTTTTTTATTCTAAATTAAAAAACAAAACTAGCGCCGAACGTTAAATATGTTCTATCAAGGTTCGGATTGCTTATGTAAGAAACGGTAACTGGAACAGCGAACTTATCTGAAACAGAGATTGACTTGGTTGCAGAAATTCCAAGATTAATTATAGCCCCCTTTGTTGTTCCGTAATAAACGCTTTTTGAAGGCGTTAATCCGGCAGAAAGTGTAAGAATTGCATCACTTACAGTAAATGGATACCCAATTTGAATGTAAGACGAATGGTCTGTATCGTTATGGACATTTGAATATACAGCTAAAGAAATGGGAAACTTCTCCGGACCAGAATAGCTAATACCGGCTTCCATAGTATGAGCTCCGCCATTTTTTTCAAAATCAGAAAATTTAATGCCCGCAGATGGAAAGTAATAGTCTGTAAACAGAAGATTGAAAGTTCCGGCTTTTTCAGTCGAAATAGCATACGAAGCATAGAGATCGTTCTCTGCATAATTTGTCAAGTTTCCTGGAAAGCTATATGCACCCCAGGCTCCAATGGTAAAAGCACCGATTGAGTAATAGAGTGTCGGCTGGAATGAAGGGGAATCGCCAAAATCAACGCCTCTCCAAATGTATCTGCTGTAAATATCAGATCCGAATTTTAGTTGAGCGATTGAACTGAAACTTGATAAGAGAATGATCGAAAGTATTAATATTTTTTTTTTCATTTTGTTTTCTCCGGTTATTATTAAAAAATTACAAAGCAGTTGTGCCTGATTCTTCAGTTCGTATCCTAACTGTTTCCTCAACGCTTAGAACGAATATTTTGCCGTCTCCAACTTGCCCGGTTTTGGCATATTTAATTATTATTGAGATGGCAGATTCCAATTTATCGTCATCGCAGACCAATTCTAATTTTAGTTTTGGGACGAATTCGATGTTGTATTCCGAACCGCGATAGACTTCTTTGTGACCTTTTTGTCTGCCGTATCCGCGAACCTCGGTTACGGTAAGCCCGTTAAATCCGGCTTCTTGTAAAGCGCTGTGAACCTCATCGAGTTTGTGAGGTCTGATGATTGCTTCTATTTTTTTCATTAGTACTCCTCTTGGATTATTATTTGATTATTTACTTATTAAGTTAAATTTGGCGTATATCCTTAGAAACTAAGGTAATCTTGGGCACAACTTAATATTATGTAAGTTTAAAGTCAAGAAAAACATTAATTAATTATATAAATGATGCAACTATCCTTAATTTCTTTAACTATTTATTCAATGATACCCGTTCCGCGTTTAATTTTTCTTCTTCTATTTGTTAGATTTGTGGCACGTATAACAAAAATTTAGGTTTATGCTTTCGGAAAAAAT
Source organism: Ignavibacteriaceae bacterium (assembly GCA_023231105.1). Taxonomy (GTDB): domain Bacteria; phylum Bacteroidota; class Ignavibacteria; order Ignavibacteriales; family Ignavibacteriaceae; genus UBA1563. Next base: position 17,743 of record JALNWB010000008.1, read on the forward strand.
TAAATCGGCTGGAGTTGTTGGCGCCGGAGGTGCGGGATTTCCGGCTCACGTTAAAGCAACTTCAAAAGTGGAATTTGTGCTGGCAAATGGCGCTGAATGTGAACCGCTTATTCATAAAGATTATGAACTGATGGTGCATTTTGCAAAAGATGTCGTGCGTGGACTTGAGTTAATGCTCGAAAGTACTTCCGCAAAAAAAGGTTATTTCGGCATTAAAGAAAAAAATGTAACGGCAATTGAAGCCGTTAAAAAAGAAATTAAAAACAGTCCGATTGAATTCACGGAGCTTGGTGATTTTTATCCCGCCGGAGATGAATACGAATTGGTTTACGCGGCAACAAAAAGATTAATTCCTCCCGCCGGTCTTCCTTTAAATGTTGGTTGTGTGGTGAATAATGTTGAATCGCTTTACAACATTTCAAAAGCTGATGAAGGAATTCCGGTTACGGAAAAATTTGTCTGTATTGCCGGGGCTGTGAAAAAGCCATCCACGTTTTTTGCACCGATTGGAAGTACATTTCGTGAATTGATAAAACATGCAGGAGGAACAACGACGAACGATTTTGCCATCTATGTTGGCGGAGTTATGATGGGAAAATTAACTTTCGATCTTGATGAAGTGGTAACAAAAACTACTGCCGGTTTAATAATTCTACCGAAAGATCATTACCTTATTAAAAGAAAAAATCAACCGGAAGAAAATTGGCATCGCATCGGGAAATCAGCTTGCGATCAATGCAGTTACTGCACGGAATTTTGCCCGCGTTATCTTCTTGGTTATGATGTTCAACCGCATAAAGTAATGCGATCGCTTCAATTTACAAAAACAGGTACGGAAGTTTGGAACCAAATGGCAGAACTTTGCTGCGCCTGTGGATTATGCACGCTTTATTCGTGCCCGGAAGATTTATTTCCGAAAGAAGCATGTGATCAGTCAAAACAAGAAATGCGAAAGCAAGGAACAAAATTTACACAGACAAAACCTGTAAAAGTTCATCCGATGAAAGACGGACGGCATGTTCCTCTGAAACAATTAATGCAGAAACTACAATTAAAAGATTACGATGTTCATACTCCGTTTAATCCGCAAAAACTTGAAACTGAAAATGTAAAAATTTTGTTAAAACAACATGTTGGAGAAAAAGCTGAGCCGGTTGTTTCAATTGGCGATGCAGTAAAAAAGAATCAATTGATTGCAAGAGCGCCGGAAGGAAAACTCGGCGCAAATATTCACGCATCAATTGGCGGAATGGTAACACACGTTTGTGAAGAGTATATTAAGATAAGTTGCTGAATTTAGAAATTCCAATGCTCAAAAGACAAATAACAAATAAAAATGGATTACAACATTATTTAGGAAGTCATTCTTAATCATAATCTTATTCATACTCTGGATTGAATTTGAGATTACGATTAGGATTATGATTATGAAAAAGTCAGATAGACTTTTCATGTATAAACTAAATTAAAAACTGATCACCAATAACTTCCGCCAAAGGCGGATCAGCCTCTGGCTGAGAAGACTAAAAACTATGATACACATGAATTCACTCGGATTAATTGAAATGAGCAGTATCGCAGCCGGAATGCAAGCCGCCGATATCATGCTTAAAACTTCTCAAGTGGAATTGATTTTATCACGAACGATTTGTTCCGGAAAATACATGACTTTGATCGGCGGAGAAGTTGCTGCTGTTTCAGCCGCTGTTGAAGCGGCTGTGGAAACAGTCGGGTTTGGAGTAATAGATCATTTTGTTATTCCAAATGTTCACCGCGATATTTTCCATGCAATTTCTGGACATACAAACGTTCAACTTTTGGAAGCGCTTGGAATTGTTGAATCGTTTTCAGTTGCCTCGTTAATTGAAGCTGCGGATGCGGCTGTAAAATCGGCAAATGTAAAATTAATTGAAGTAAGACTTGCAATGGCTCTCGGCGGGAAAGCATTTTTTACATGTACCGGGGAAGTTGCCGCTGTTACCGCCGCAGTTGATGCCGGCGCAAAAGTGGTTTCCGAAAGAGGATTACTTGTAAACAAAGTTGTTATTGCACAGCCGAGGCAAGAACTGCTTAACGAAATGATATGAGAAATTCCAAAAGACAAAATTCAAAAAACAAATAAATAACAAAGATCACTTATCAAATTCTCAAAAGTGTTTTTTTATAGTTTTGAATTTGTTGCTTGAAATATATTTGGAATTTGCTTTTTGGAAATTGTGATTTTAACAAGCTAACAAAAATATCGTATTTAGAGAGAATTAGATTTGAAAACGAATGACTACTAAACCTGAACTTATGGCTCCTGCCGGTGATTGGACAATGCTGAGAACGGCTGTAAACAACGGCGCAAACGCAATTTACTTCGGCGTTGAAAAATTAAATATGCGGGCTAAAGCTAAAAATTTTTTATTAGATGATCTGAATGAAATTGTTTCTTTCTGTAAAGAACATCAAGTTAAAACATACCTCACGCTAAATACAATTTTATTTGAGGAAGAATTAATTGAACTTGACGAGATAATTCCCGCGGCGAAAAAAGCCGGAGTGGATATGATCATCTGCTGGGATTTTGGAATAATTGAAAAATGCAATCAATACGAAATGCCTTTTGCAGTTTCTACCCAAGCATCAATTTCTAATTCATCTTCTGCAAAAGTTTTTGAAAGACTCGGAGCCAAAAGAATTGTGCTTGCCCGCGAATGTTCTCTTGCAGAAATAAAAAAGATCAGGGCAAATACCAATCTTGAAATTGAAGCTTTTATCCACGGTGCGATGTGTGTTGCCGTTAGCGGTAGATGTTTTATGAGTCATGAAATTTTCGGGCAAAGCGCTAACCGCGGAGAATGCGTTCAGCCGTGCAGACGTGAATATGAAATCTACGACGGCACGAAAGACGCTTCATTGCTGCTCGGAACCGATTACGTAATGTCTGCCAAAGACCTTTGTACGATTGAATTTCTTGATCAGCTTATTGAAGCCGGGATAAATTCTTTTAAAATAGAAGGACGAAAAAGAAGCCCGGAATATGTTGCCAAAGTTGTCTCTGTTTACCGGCAGGCAATCGATCTTTATTTTGAAAATCAACTTACCGCAGAACGTAAACAAAAATTCTTGAGCGATCTTACTTCGGTTTACAACCGCGGCTTTTCTTCCGGATTTTATTTTGATAAACCGGATGGAAAAGATATTATTAATAAACACGGAAGCGTTGCCACTACACGGAAAGAGTATGTTGGGAAAGTTTTAAATTATTACAAAACTCCGCAAATTGTGCACGTTGCAATTGAAACAGGAAGTTTGAAAGTTGGCGATAATATTTTGATTATCGGGGAGACGACCGGAGTGATTGAATCGACAGTAAAGCAAATTATAAACGAAGAAGTTGAAGTTAGCGAAGCTTTTAAAGGAGAGAAAGTTACTTTCAATTGTGAAGCTTTGGTTAGACCGCGTGACAAGGTTTATGTGGTTAAAAATATCGCTTAAATGATGAAAAACTTTGCTTTTTAGTCTGTTTTAGAGGTTTTAGGGGAAGGATTTCAAATTACGGGTGTCTGTTTCATCTTTCGGGCTGTGAGTTGCAACTTTCGGGATGGGAGTTTTACTTTTACAGCCCGGCATTTCATTTCTACCGTTCAAAGTTTCAACTTTACAGCAACGAGTTTTAGTTTTGCAGTAGGAGGTCTCAATTTACCAGCGGCAAGTTTTAACTTTTCAAAAGAGCGTTTTATTTATTCAGGAGCAAGGATCAATAATCGGAGAGGCTGTTTCATTTTTACGGAGACTTGTTCACAAAATAGAGAAGCCGCCTTTTTGATAGAGGCGGCTTCTTTTTTAAAGATCACTTCTAAAGTTCGGTAAATTTTAAACCGGTTAATTGTTTGTATTGGGGACTTGTGGCGCCAAATACACTTTTAACATATTTTTTTACCTCACCGGCAATCGGAACTAATCCGGTTTTTTCTTGATAAAGAGTTTTGTCCCTTTCTACCCGTGCATTACTTAAAGTTGTGAAAGTGTTTATCGCTAAACTATTGGCGGATTTCATATTTGCGTGGAGGGTTGTTAGCGCTGCTGTTGTCAATTCCGGTTCGTTTGGAGCATATCCGGTTTGGGCAGATAAAAGAACGATAAGTTTGTCTAAATGTTCTATCCGGTTATCAAACCCCATTTGCGAGGCTGAAATGTTTTTGGGAGTCTCTTCCGCAGGGAGTTTTGGGTCTGCGGGGGGAGGAGAATTTTTAGGATTAGCTCTTCTTCCCTGAATCTTTCTTGTTATGGTTTTCGCGTTATCAACTATTTGTTCCGGTACATCGCTTGCCTCCAGCGCGTTAACTACGCGGGTGATGAATGTACTTAACGGGTTAAAAAGAATTTCTCTTGCCCCTACCGCATTTGACCAGGCGGTTTGCGCTGTGTTTACTGCAGTCGTTTTGTTTTTTGCTTCGGTGTGGAGGGAGGTTAATGCAGAGAGTTTGATTGAATCTTTAACGGGGTTGTAGCTTGTACCGTAGCCGGTGCAAAAGGAAATAAGGTCTTCAAAGTTTGCTACATTCTTTGCATGACCGGTTTCTTGAGTTGCCATGAAAATACTCCTATGAATGTGATAAAATAAAAGAACTTAATTGTACGGAAATAAAAAAATGTCAAATTAATTTTTCTCTGTAAATGAATGACGCTTTCCACGAAATTAACCTCTCCCTTAGTCCCTCTCCTTTCCGCCTGAGGCGGACAAGCTTAAGGAGAGGGAGACAGGGTGAGGTTTTACTTCAAAAGAATAAACTTCTTTGTATCCGTAAACGTTCCAGCTCTCAATTGGTAAAAATAGACTCCGCTGGGCAATTCGTAATTCCTAATTCGTAATTCGTAATTATAACTTCCGGCTTCTTTCCATTCGTTTACAAGCATTGCAACTTCATTACCAAGAAGATCGTAAACTTTTAGGGTAACAAAACTGTTTGAAGGGATTTGGTAGTTTATAGTAGTACTTGGATTAAATGGATTAGGGTAGTTTTGAGAAAGTACATACCCTGATAAATTGATTGCCTTCTCATCTTTTATACTTGTCGTTCCATCGTAATAAACAAGCATTTCATGCGCCAAATAATGCAACTCAAATCCATCCGGATTATAAAGATGAATTGGACCGTCTTCAGGATACCATCCTCCAGTTGTCCAAAGTTCAAATACCCCATGTGTAAAATAATTGCCAGTAGTATAAGTTTCATAATTCCTACAACTATTTATCCATTTGCCATTGTCCCATACTTCAACCAATTTGACAATGGCAGGAGAAATTGAATTATAATTAACCGTCTCCTTCGCATATTTAGTCCATGTTTTTCCGTCCCATTTATAGTTTATAATAGAAGCCACTCTATTTTCATCATCATATTCACTATTTGTAAGCTGCATATTTTCCCAGGTGTTATTTTGCCATTTTTGAAATAATCCGGCTATTACCAAACCATCCGAAAAATATTCAATTGTTATTTTAGAGGTATTGACCCAGACACTATCCACCCAGTCTTCTGAAGTTGATGTTACCAAATTTTCATCACTATTATATTCAATGATTACCCTAAAAACATTTTCCCATTTCCCGAGTTGCCATATTTGATCAAGTTGTAAGACAATATTTCCTTCTGAATTATAAGTAAAATCTTCTCTCCAAAAATAATCCCATTTTTCACCATTCCAAGAAGCAGTTAAAACAGATAAGGGATTTCCTAAAGAATCGTAGGTATTAGTGTTTTGCTGGTAATAAAAGATTGAGCCATTTTTCAAATAACTTGCTGTTTTGTAAGAAACAATTCGCCCGATTTCACTATAAACAAATGTTAGTTTATTTTTCGCACCGGAAACCGAGTTCACTATAATGCTGTCTATTTTATTAATTCCCCCGTTTATTTTTTGTTTTGACTGATACTGTGAATTTATAAAAGAACTTACTAGATTAATTTCATTTACTTGTGAAGCGTTTTGCTTAATATCGGGATTAGGAGAACTCTTAAAATGATATTGATTAAGATACTTTTGTGAATAAATAGCAGAAAGTGGAAAAATTGTCACAATAAACAAGAGAACACATATTTGCTTTAACATAAAATTTTTACCATTTCAAAATTGATTAACAGCATGTTCCCTTTCTTTAAATTTTCAAGACTTGAAGAAGTAACGGGAAGAGTACATTTATCGACATCTTTCCCTTCCACCGCCGCTGTTAAGAGAGTAATCCACTTCCCACGGATTGTGCCAAACTATGTTTAGAAAACGTTTCATGAATTCCTTTTTTTATTTTTTACCTTACTTCAGTGATAATGACTGTCATAAAATGGTCATTGACAACTAAAGAAATAAGCCCTTTGTCCAAAGTAAAAAAAACCGGTTTAATTCAGCATTAAATTAAACCGGATTACTATGATCCCAATTCAAGACTTGCATATTTTTTATCTCCCACGCCCACTTTTGCAAGTGAACATTTTTTGTTCTTCCAAAGAAAAGCTATTTAAGCATGAAAAAACAGTAGGGAACCCCCTACAAATCAGTAGGGAACTCCCTACAATTTAGTAGGGAACCCCCCACAAATCAGTAGGGAATCTCCTACAAATTTTCTGAAAAAACAGCAAGAAAATTCTAAAAAGTTTATTTTTATCCCAAATTCTTTACTATTTTTCGCTTACACAATTTTGGAGTTTGAAATGGCGCAAAATACAAATGAGTACGGAAAAATAATTTCCGCCACAGAAGGAGAAAATCTTTTCGGTAAAGTTGTCACTTCTTATAAGTTAAATACGAACGATTTGCTTGGTTACTGCCAAAAAGCGGGACGGGTGATAATGTTCGCTGAAGAAAATACCGAACTTTATGTTGCGGGTTCCGGCAGAAATGCTCTCTCTATAAATAAACAAATTTCTTCCACAAACCTTGTTTTTCATGTTTATTCGGTTACAAAAGTTAATGAGTTAATTACTCTCGGAAAAAATGAAATTACGGTTGTAGAAATTAGAAGCGATGTGGTTGATTTAAAAAACGGAGAATTTATACTTGAATTTGGAATGATATGTCCACCTTTCTGCAGTTAAATTGATTAGAACTAAATGGGCTACTTAAGTTTCACATCTCATGCAATGCTTTTTTTATCTCTTTTTCCTTTTCTTATAAATAAAATTGAAATAGGAAAAGAAAAAAAGATTTTTGCATATTTTGTTGTCTTTACCTCTCTCTCAGAGATATTCTCACAAACGACCACAATGTATAAAATAAATAATATCGGGATAGCACACGTTTATTATTTAATTGAATTTATTTTTTACTTCCTTTTTCTTTATAAATGGGAAAATCGGTTTAAAAGATATTGGTTGATTTCGGGTATTGTTGTAGGAGTTTATATTCTAATTGATAATTTTATCCTTACACCATTTAATGAATTTGCAATTTCCAGTGCCAGTTTACAAAATTTTTTCTTGTTCATATTTTCTGCCGGACAAATTATTGCAATAACTACGAAAAATTTTATTCCTTTTTACAGAGACGACCGTTTTTATATTGCCGTCGGAATTTTTATCTATACCAGCATAACGGCACTGATGTTTTTACTTTACAACTTTTTCTCTGTTATGCTTCCATTTTACATCGTAAATTCGTCGATAATATGTCTAAATTTATTTTTTACTGGTTCAATGGTGTTATACTACAAACAAAGAAAAATGTTAACCGAAGCTCTTAAATAACTTTTATTAACATGGCGCAATTGTTATAATAGGACGGTAAGTTTTTATTTATTTTTCTCATAAGTTGGTGCTCATTTTTTTCGGAATTTTTGATATGCTGTTACAATCGCAGGAAACTCTTGGCGCAAATTTAAGCTTTATCGCACTTACCGTTCTTATTATCTCGGTACTTATACTTCTTCTATTATATTTCATCATCCGGGACCGTAAACATCGCGATGAAATTCATGATTTAAAAAATCAACTAAATACTTTGCTCTTGCAGCGAGAACTGGAAAATGAAGAAAAAAATTCTCATAGCTGAAGACGAACAGCTTCACCGCTTCTATCTTAAAAGAGATATTGAAAGAGAGCGGGCTGAAGTATATCAAGTTGTTGGTGAAGCCGCCAACGGACTTGAATTGCTGAAACTGTGGAAGCAGCTTTCTCCCGATATCATTATTGCGGATTTGAAAATGCCGGTCTTAACCGGTGGTGAGGCGATAAAAGAAATCCGCCGGTTTGACACAACGGTAAAAATTATTGTTCTTACAAGCCGTGAAGAAAAATTTATGTTTGAGTCCTTGCATCCTTATGTTGACGCTTATCTTTTAAAAGGAAGAGAAAATCCGGAAGGCATCCTGGAAAAACTTGACGAAGTAGCCGGATTTAAGCAAGCTCAAATACGGAAATACTTAGCTCCCATGTTGCTAAATGAAAAAGATTATGGCTCGGAACTGAAGCAAAAAATAATTGAAAAGATAAAAGATGGGGCGACAAATAAAGAAATAGCTGCGGAGTTAACCATTTCGGCAAAATATGTTGAAAAATTATTAACGGAACTTTTTAAACAATATGACGCTAAAAACCGCGGAGAACTGCGTTTAAAAATAATTGAGATGGAGAAGTTGTAATCAAGATTAAGCTCTGAGAGAACCATTAGTAATAACATGTTAACGATAATTGAATAACGAATAATGATCAAGGAATAATGAATTTCGAAGTTAATGCAATCTGTATTTCATCCGCCGCGGCGGATCATCATTCGAAATTCCCCGTCTGAGCCGGACAGGCTTGTTCGATATTCATTATTTATTTTTCCCCTCAGTTTTTTCCCAAAAGGGAAAACATAGTTCCTTGCGGGTTAATTTGATGCGGGAAGCGCCCATTCCATCTTAGCGCGGCGGAGCCGCCAACAAAAACTTTTTGATCTCAGAACAAGGATTAACGATTTTTGATTTTAGAAGTTAAAAATAAATCAAAAATCGTCCCGCTTAGGCGGGATTAATCCTTGTTCGTAAATCGTGTCCCGCAAAACAAGAATTTAACTGGGGACACTGCTAAAAGCAAAAGATTTTAATTGCTTGCTAATTCTTAAAATAAATGCTAACTTTGGCTAGTAATTTTTCGCCCGTATCGGGCGATTTTTGTTTGTATGCAGTTATTAGAAAAAAAAATAGTAAACATAACCAAAGAAATAATAGACCAAAACGGTTTGTTATTAATCGATTTTCTTTTCCGCGGATTTCAGAATTCTACGGTAATAGAAGTATATATTGACGGAGAAAAAAGCGTTTCGGTTGAAGATTGCGCAAAAATCAGCAGAGAAATAAACGAAAAAATTGAAGCCGAAAACCTTTTTGAATCAGCATACCGGCTTGAAGTCTCATCACCCGGTGTAGAAAAACCGCTTAAATTTCTCCAACAATTTACAAAACACATCAACCGCAGTTTTGATCTGCAGCTTGCCGAAGAACAGGGAACAATTAAAAAGGTCACAGGCAAACTACTTAGTATTGATGGAGAAAACATGGTTTTTCTTATTCAAAAAGAAGAAGTGACCGTTCCTTTTAACACAATTAAAAAAGCAAAAGTAATTATAAGTTTTTCATGACGGAGATCGCATAAAATGAATGCAGTAATAGTTGAATCATTCGCTCAAATGGTAAGAGAAAAAGGAATTGATAAAGATATTCTGGTTGGTATCATATCCGAAATTTTTGGGCTTTTAGTAAAGAAAAAATATGGTGAAGATGTTAATTTTGATATCGTTACCAATATGGATAGAGGCGATATCGAAATTTATTTGATACGCGAAGTTGTTGAAGTTGTTGAAGATCCAAATCATCAAATCAGTTTGGACGAGATAAATCAACGTGGAAATGAAGACGACCTGGATATCGGTGAAGATTACGTTGAGCGGCTTAAACTCGAATCCTTCGGAAGAAGATTGATAAATTTTGCTAAACAAAGTCTTAACCAGCGCATCCGCGAACTGGAAAAAGATATCGTGTATAACGAATATAAAGAACTTCTCGGCGAAATAGTTATCGGCGATATTTATCAACTTAGAAAGACTGATATTCTTGTAAATCACAATAAAAATGAACTGCTGATGCCGCGGAACGAGCAAATTCCATTTGAACGCTACCGTAAAGGAGAAACCGTTCGCGCTATTGTAAAAGAAGTGAAAAAGACAACCAGCGGACCGCAGATAATTATTTCGCGGGCAGATAATTTATTTCTCCGCAGATTATTTGAAATTGAAATTCCTGAAATCTATGACGGAATTATTGAAATAAAAGGAATTGCGCGCGAACCCGGCGAAAGAGCAAAAGTTTTTGTTGAATCCACAGACAAAAGAATTGATGCGGTCGGCGCTTGCGTTGGAATGAAAGGCGTTCGTATCCATGCAATTGTAAGAGAATTACACAACGAAAATATTGATGTGATTAATTACTCCGAAGACCCGGAAACACAAATTACCCGCGCGTTGGCTCCCGGGAAACTTAAAAAGATTGAAATTAATCAACACGAAAACAAGGTAACGGTTTTTGCAGACAGCGATCAAGCATCGTTAATTGTAGGCAGGAACGGCGTTAATATTCGTTTGGCGATGAAACTAACCGGCTACCAGATTGATCTGATCCGCGAAGAAAAACCGCTTGAAGAATATGAAGACGATATCGAATTGATCGATCTTCGCGAAGAACTTAGCGAAGAAGTTTATCAAATATTGATAAATAACCGGTTCGATACGGCAGTTGAAGTGCTTCAAGCCGGAGAAGAAAAGTTAAAAGAAATTCCGGAACTTAGTGAAGAAAAAATAAAAGAAATTATCGAGATCATTAAATCACAATTTGAAGAAGAGTAGTTAAATACAGGTTATTCGTTCATGGAAGAAGATAAAAGTAAAAAAATTCGGATCTATAAACTGGCTGCGGAATACAATCTTGCCGCTGATTTTATCGTTGAATTCTTAAAGAAAAAAGGATACACGGTAAAAACGCATATGACTATCGTTTCCGACGAGATGATGACGGATATCCAAAATCACTTTAAAAAAGATTTAGAAAAAGCCGAGAAACATCATAAGAAACTTGCCGAATTTTCTAAGAAAATGGGCGATAAAGTAAGTAAAGAAAAAGAAGTAAAGATTGAAGAAGAGCCGCTTCCAAAACATCCGGAAGAAATTCCTCATCATGAACCGGAAAAAGAAATACACCATGTTGTAGAAGCGGAAACCATCCATGGGAAAAAACCTGTTGAAATTGAAACTATAGCAAAACCGAAATCAAAAGAAAAACATGCTGAACCTGCCGCCGAACCGGTAGTTCCGATTGAAGTAAAAGAAGAACCAAAAGTTGAAATCGTTCCGGAACTTACTCCAAAACCATCTCCTAAACCCGAAGTAAAAGTTGAAGAAACCGCTAAGAAAAAAGGATTAACAGTCCTTGGTAAAATGGACTTGAGAACCGGGAAAGAAATTACTTCCGCACAAGAAGAAGCTCAGAAAAAAGAACCGGAACAAGCGGTTGTTAAAAAGAAGAAAAAGAAACCGAAGCCGAAAAAGAAAGGCGAAGTTGCACCCGAAGAAAATATTGTTGCAAAGAAAGTTAAAAAAGTTAAGAAATTTGAGATCGATGATAAGGAAGTAAAAGATACTATCCGAAAAACACTGCTAAGTATGGACGATGCGGTTGTTTCGGGTAGAGCTTTGAGCAGAAAGAAAAAGAAAAGGGAACGGGAAGAATTAGAAATTAAAAAGCAAGAATCTATTGCGCTTGATAAAAATAAAATTAGAGTAACTGAATTTATTGCCGTAAGCGAACTTGCTAATTTAATGGGAGTTCCGGTTGGCGATGTAATTTCGAAATGTATTTCCCTTGGATTGATGGTCTCCATAAATCAACGTTTGGAAATTGACAATATTACGCTTGTTGCAGATGAGTTCGGTTTTGAAGTTGAAATAGCCAAAGAGTTCACTTCCGAAATATTGGAAGATACTCCGGACGCTGAAGAAACGCTGCTTTTCCGCTCTCCTGTTGTAACAATAATGGGGCATGTTGATCACGGAAAAACTTCTTTACTCGATTATATAAGAAGAGCAAATGTTGTGGCAGGCGAAGCCGGCGGAATTACCCAGCATATCGGCGCATATAAAGTTGATGTCGGTTCGGGTAAAACGATTTCATTTTTAGATACTCCGGGTCACGAAGCATTTACTGCAATGCGTGCCCGCGGCGCTCAAATTACAGATATTGTTGTACTTGTGGTTTCGGCGGATGATGCCGTAATGCCGCAAACGATTGAAGCTATAAATCATGCACAGGCTGCTAATGTTTCGATGATTATTGCGATCAACAAAATTGATAAACCGGGAGCAAATCCTGAAAAAATTAAGCAGCAATTAGCCGACAGGAAAATTTTAGTTGAAGATTGGGGAGGAAAATATCAATGCGTTGAACTTTCCGCTAAAACCGGGAAAAATGTTGACGTATTGTTGGAAAAAATTCTTCTCGAATCCGAAATGCTTGATCTGAAAGCTAATCCAAATCGTACTGCCCGCGGTGTGATCATCGAATCCGAGCTTGATAAAGGACGCGGAATTACCGCAACAGTATTGGTCCAAAAAGGAACGCTAAAGATCGGCGATCCGTTTGTTGCCGGGATTTATCACGGACGCGTAAGAGCAATGTTTGATGAAAGAAATAGAAAAGTTCAAGAAGCAACCCCTTCAACCCCGGTTCTTGTAATTGGAATGGAAGGCGCGCCTCAAGCCGGTGATCTTTTTATTGCCGTTGAAAGCGAACGCGCCGCAAGAGAAATTTCAATCAAACGCCAGCAGTTAAAACGCGAACAAGATCAAAAACAAGTTCATCATTTAACCCTTGATGAAATTTCTCGTCAAATAAGTATCGGCGGCGTAAAAGAACTTCCGATTATTGTTAAAGGCGATGTTGACGGTTCGGTTGAAGCTTTGGCGGATTCGTTAATGAAACTTTCGCGCGAAGAAGTTCTTGTAAAAGTTATTCACCGCGGTGTCGGCGCAATTTCCGAAGGCGATGTGCTGCTTGCAGCCGCTTCAAATGCAATCATTATCGGATTCCATGTTCGTCCGAATTTGAATGCACGAAAGTTAGCTGAAAATCAAAAAGTTGATATCCGTTTATACAGCATTATTTATGATGCGATCAACGAAGTTAAATCGGCTCTCGAAGGATTGCTCTCTCCTCTAATTTCTGAAGAAATTACTGCCACTGTGGAAGTACGTGAAGTATTTAAAATTTCTAAAATAGGAACCGTTGCCGGATGCCGTGTGCAAGAAGGCAAAATTCAGCGGAATAATAAAATCAGATTGATCAGAGAAGGAATCGTTATTTTTGAAGGCGATATTCTAACGCTGAAACGATTTAAAGATGACGTCCGCGATGTTGATGCCGGTTTTGAGTGCGGTATCAGTCTTGCAAATTATAATGATTTAAGAGCCGGAGATATTATTGAAGCTTACAAAGTAGTTGAAACGAAGAAGAAATTTGTCTAAACCGGGAATAGTTTTTAGGTTGAGTTTATATGTCATTTAGATTAGAAAAAATATCAAAATTAATAAAAGAAGAAATTAGTCTTATCTTCCTGCACAAAATTCAGGATTCATCAATAGGACTAGTAACCGTGACCAAAGTTGATGTTTCTCCCGATTTGAAAAACGCGAAGATATATCTTTCTATTTTTCCTAACGACAAGCGGGATAGCTCGTTGACAATAGTAAAGGAAATGCACGGATTTTTTAGAACCGAACTTGCCGCCCGAATGACCACGCGTTACGTTCCGGAATTAAGATTTTTCCTTGATGACTCCGCCGATTATGTAGAACACATTGATACGTTACTTAAAAAAATTCACGAAAATGATAACCAAACAGACAAGTGATTTCTCAACCGTAAATTTTGTTTCCGGGGAAGCTCTTTTAATTGATAAACCTTTGCATTGGTCTTCCTTTAAAGTGATTCACAAACTAAGACAAATAATCAGCGAGAAAAAAATTGGGCACGCCGGCACGCTCGATCCGTTAGCTACCGGGCTGCTTATTATTTGTACAGGAAAGATGACCAAACAAATTTCAACGTTTCAAGATTTGCAAAAAACTTATACCGGAACGTTTACTCTCGGCGGCGTAACGGCTTCAATGGATTCGGAAATGGAAGTTACTGACTTAAAACCGTTCAACTTAATTACCGAAGAAGAAATTTACACTGCGAAAAAACTTTTTGAAGGAGAAATTGAACAAATTCCGCCGATGTATTCTGCGGTAAATTACGGCGGTAAAAAACTCTACGAACTTGCGCGAAAAGGAAAAACCGTCGAGCGAAGTTCAAGAAATATTACTATTTACAATTTTTCGATTACAAAAATTGATCTGCCGGAAATTTATTTTGAAATTACCTGTTCAAAAGGAACGTATATCCGGGTGTTGGCGCATGATCTTGGAGAAAAACTCGGCTGCGGCGCTTACCTTTCCGGTTTAAGAAGAACAGCGATAGGAAATTTTTCCGTGTCGGATGCATTAACCGTTGAAGAATTTTCAGAAAAATATAGTGAAAAAGCTCTTCATTTAGCGGGAAGTGCGGCGTAATGCTTATTTCCTTTTCACCCCAAAATAAAGTATATTTGCACTATACTGAAAGCTAAAGAAGATGCATGAGAGTTTACAACGACCTATTTTTGATAGAAAAAAACGACAATACGATAATTACGATTGGAACCTTTGACGGAGTTCATTTAGGTCATCAAGAAATTTTTAATGTTCTTATAAATAAATCGAAAAACAACGGGTGCAGAAGTTTTGTTATTACTTTTGAACCTCATCCGCGAATGGTTATTCAGCCTAATTTTCAATTAAAACTGCTGACAACTTTTGAAGAAAAAGTTGAAATATTGGAGAAATTGGGAATTGACAACCTGTTGGTCATTCCTTTTACAAAAGAATTTTCTCAACTCACCTCGGAAGAATTTTTTAGAAAATATATTCTTGAAGGTCTTGGAGTAAAGAAAATAGTAATCGGGTATGATCACCATTTTGGCAAAGGAAGAGACGGCGACGAGCAGAAAATTCGTGAATTGGGCGCTCTAAATAATTTTGAAGTTCAGAAAACCGATGCCGTGACTATAAACGACACCGTTGTGAGCAGTTCCAAAATTAGAAACGCTCTTTCCGAAGGTGAAGTAAAAACTGCCGCGCAAATGCTTGGGCGGAACTATTCATTTGCGGGAAAAGTTGTTGTGGGAGATAAACGGGGAAGAGAACTCGGTTTCCCTACGGCAAATATTCAATTGGAAAATGAACTTAAACAAATTCCTAAAAACGGAGTTTACGCCGTAAAAGTTTTTTTGGAAGAAAGAATTTTTAACGGAGTTATGAACATCGGGTTGCGCCCAACTTTTAAGGAAACAAAAATCGTTTTAAGCGAAGTGCATATTCTGAATTTTAATGAAGATATTTATGGAAAGCAGATTCGAGTTGAATTTATTGAGCGGATCCGTGATGAAAAAAAATTCGGCTCTAAGGAAGAGTTGATAAAACAAATTGAAATTGATAAACAAAAAACAAATAAACTTTTAACAAACTAATTAATTCCGGACAGTTTGAAGTCAACAAGCTGCTTCTGGAATTACATCGTACAAACAATAGGAGAAAAAAATGACCAAAGAAGAAAAATTGGAGATCGTGACCAAATACGGAAAAAATGAAAAAGATTCCGGTACATCGGAAGTGCAGATTGCGCTTCTAACAAAAAGGATCAATGATCTTACCGAACATTTTAACAAGCACGCAAAAGATCATCATTCACGCAGAGGCTTATTGATGATGGTTGGTAAACGAAGACGTTTACTCGATTACCTCATTAAGAAAGACATTGAAAGATATAGAACCATTATTAAAGAATTGAATATAAGAAAGTAGGATCGTTTTATGGTAGTTACAAAAAGTGTAGAAATCGGCGGAAAGCTATTCACAATTGAAACAGGGCGGTTTGCTAAACAAGCAAACGGCGCAGTAATGGTAACCTACGGTGAAACGATGGTTCTTGTAACTGCTGTTGCATCCGAACAGGCAAAAGAAGATCAAGATTTCTTTCCTCTTCAAGTTGAATATAGAGAAAAAACTTCTGCCGCCGGAAAATTTCCCGGTGGATTTATTAAACGCGAAGGAAGACCAACCGAAAAAGAAATTTTAACCTCACGGTTAATTGATAGACCGATCCGTCCTCTTTTTCCGAGTGAATTTTTAAATGAAACTCAGGTCGTTGCTTCCGTTTATTCTTTTGATGGTGAAAATGATGCTGATGTTTTAGCCGCTTGCGGAGCTTCGGCAGCGTTATCAATTTCCAACATCCCTTTTAACGGACCAATTGCCGAAGTGCGGGTCGGATTATTCCATGACGAACTTATCGTTAATCCAACACATCAACAAGTTGCCGAAAGCGATTTAGAGTTAGTTGTTGCCGGAACAGCCGATTCCATCATGATGGTTGAAGGTGAAGGAAATGAAGTGAGCGAAGAAGTTATGTTGAAAGCAATTCAGTTTGCTCACAACGAAATTAAAAAACTTGTTCAATTACAAAAAGACTTTGCTGCTGAATGCGCAATTGCAAAAAGAGTAGTTGAGAAAAAAGTTGTTCCACAAGAACTTTATGATGACGTCATCGCGCTTGCAAAAGATAAATTGACGGCGATAGTTGCTTCCGTTCTTGCAAAAGAAGAACGCAGCTCAAAGAATAAAGAGTTGACAGAATCTGTTCTTGCTTCACTTGAAGAAAAATATCCGGAACAGAAAAAAAACATCAAAACCATTCTTCACGATCTTGAAAAAGATTTAATGCGTAAACGTATTTTATCAGAAGGTTTGCGTCTTGACGGCAGAAACACAACTCAAGTTCGTCCAATTACTGTTGAACTTGGTATCCTTCCACGCACACACGGATCGGCATTATTTACACGCGGTGAAACACAAAGTTTAACCACCGTTACGCTCGGAACAAAAAATGACGAGCAAATTATTGATGGATTGCGCGAAGAAAGCACAAAACGTTTTCTTCTTCATTATAATTTTCCTCCGTTTAGCGTTGGTGAAGTTGGAAGAATGACGGGAGTTGGCAGAAGAGAAGTTGGACATGGTAATCTTGCAGAGCGCTCATTAAAAATAATGGCGCCAAAGGAAGAAGAATTTCCTTACACACTGCGTATTATCTCAGACATTTTGGAATCAAACGGTTCATCGTCAATGGCAACGGTTTGCGCCGGTTCGCTTGCAATGATGGACGGCGGCGTTCCGATTAAAAAAGCTGTTGCAGGAATTGCAATGGGTTTAGTTAAAGAAGAAAATCAGTTTGCTGTTCTCACAGATATTTTAGGTAATGAAGATCATCTCGGCGATATGGATTTTAAGGTTGCCGGAACTTCCGATGGAATTACCGGATTTCAAATGGATATAAAGATCGAAGGTATTTCATTTGAAATTTTAGAGAAAGCTCTTAACCAGGCAAAAGCCGGAAGACTGCACATTCTTAACATTATGAATGAAGCAATTAGTCAACCACGTACTTCACTTTCTAAATACGCACCGCATCTCATTTCAATTAAAGTTGAAACAGATCAAATCGGAATGATAATCGGACCCGGCGGCAAAACTATTCAGGGAATGCAAAGATTGTTCGGCGTTGACATCAACATTAATGATGACGGTATTGTGAACATTGCTTCACCAAATGCCGAAGGCGCAAAAAAGTGTAAAGAATATATCAAACAAATGACAGCGACTCCTGAAGTTGGTGAAATTTACGATGGCGTTATCACCAAAATTATGGACTTCGGCGCATTCGTAGAAATTCTACCGGGCAAAGAAGGACTTTTACACATCTCCCAAATTGATAATAAACGGGTAAACAAAGTAACCGATTATTACAAAGAAGGAGATAAAGTTAGAGTTAAATTATTGAAGGTTGAAAACGGTAAGTTTAGTTTAAGCAGAAAAGAACTGCTTAATGAAGCCGGACAAGAAATTACCAATTAACAGCAACTCTTTTCTTTTAATCAAAGAAAATGAGTGACAAAAATATCCGGTTATACAATCAATGCTTCCGCAGAAACCGCTGGTTTCTGCGAAGCATCATTTTGTTTGGCAGCATAAAATTTTTTCAATGGTATTAGTGCAGTTTGCTCAACAATAAAAATTACAAAGGAAACATTCGTGTTCCGTTTAGTCAAAAGTCTTTTTGAAGGATTTTTCTTCTTCTCTTTTTCAGAGAATTATTCCTCATTGATAGGAAATAAAATCATTTCATCTACGACCGAGTTTTTAAAATGTATCGGCCGTTCCTTTGAGGAATCGGTAGATACAATCAAAGGTTTTTACAATTATGGTAAAAGAAATAATTATCAACTCCTCTGCGTCGGAAACACGCGTCTCGATAACAGAGGATGGAAGTTTAGTCGACTTCTTTGTTGACTATCCCGAGAACCGCCGCATGGTCGGCGACATTTATCTCGGAAAAGTTGCACGCGTTCTCCCCGGCATAAGAGCCGCTTTCATCAATATCGGAATGAAGCACGATGCTTTTCTTCACTTTTCTGATATCGGTTTGCGCACCAAAGATTTTCAAACATTAGCCGGTGATGATTCTGATGTTGACCTGGAGGATGAAGCTGAAGACAAACCAAATCCGCCGCAACAGCAGCCAAATCAGGATATGCGTCTTATCAATGGCATCCCCAAATTAAAAAAAGGGCAAGATGTCATCATACAAATAACGAAGGAGCCTGTAAGCAACAAAGGTGTCCGCGTTACTACTTCAGTTTCCATTCCCGGAAGATTTTGTGTACTGCTTCCTTTCGATAACAAAGTCGGCATTTCAAAAAAGATTAGTGACTATAAAGAAAGAAGAAGATTACGAAATCTTGCCCGCGGAATTCTCCCGCCGAATTACGGATTAATTATTCGCACAGTTGCTAAAAATCAAAGTGAAGAAGCCCTGCTTGAAGATTTAAATCTTCTAAAAAAAACCTGGGCAAAAATTGAAGAGGCTATCAAAACAGAACAGCCGCCTGCGCTCGTTTACCAGGATCTAAATACAACCTCAAGTGTTATTCGTGATTTATTTACACCCGATGTTTCTAAAGTTGTAATCGATTCTAAAAAACTTTATAAACAGATTAAAGATTATGTGGAATTAGTCCACCCTGATTTAGCGGAAAAAGTTGAGTACTATAAATCTAAACAGTCCGTTTTTGAAGCCTACAAAATTGAAGAACAAATAAAAACTCTTTTCGGTAGAAAAGTTCCGATGAAAAGCGGAGGCTACTTAATTATTGACCATACCGAAGCGATGGTTGTGGTTGATGTAAACAGCGGAAGATATGCAGCAAATAAAGAGCAGGAATTAAATTCGTTAAAAACCGATTTGGAAGCTGCGCGCGAAATTGCAAGACAACTAAGGCTGCGCGATATCGGCGGACTTATCGTTATTGATTTTATTGATCTGGAAGATGATAAAAACCGCAAAAAAGTTTACGATGAATTGAAGAAAGAATTCCGCAGAGACCGCGCAAAAGTTTCTCTTTTGCCAATGTCTGATTTCGGTTTGGTTGAAATTACCCGGCAGAGAATCAGGCAAAATATTATGCAAATGACATACGAGCAGTGTCCGTATTGCGCCGGAACCGGTTTGCTTACAAAAAAATCTCACGTTCTTCATGATATTGAAGAATGGATCGGAAAACATAAAACCAATTCTTCAGAGCGTTCGCTTATTCTAAAATGTCATCCGGCAATTGCAGATAAGTTAAACGAGGGATTTTTCAGCATGTTGTTAAAACTTCAATTGAAGAATTTTATTCGTATTAAAATTGTTGAAGAAAACACGTTGAGTATGCACCAGTACAGGTTTTATTCAAAGAAAGATAAAGTAGATTTAACAAACTAAGCACGTTGCATTTTAAAATCATTTAGTAATTTTAATTTCAGAAACTAGGAGAGTTAGATGAAGATTTTTATTGATACGGCAAGCATTAAAGAAATTCGCGAAGCCGCTTCACTTGGACTTTTAGACGGCGTAACCACGAATCCTTCGTTGGTAGCAAAAGAAGGAAAAGATTTTCGCGCAATGCTGGATGAAATTTTAGCGATTGTTGATGGACCGGTAAGCGCCGAAGTCATCTCCACAGATTACGAAGGAATTCTAAAAGAAGGGCGCGAACTTGCCGCCATTCATAAAAATATTGTTGTTAAAGTTCCGCTAATCAAAGAAGGATTGAAAGCTGTACGCACTCTTTCATCCGAAGGAATTAAAACAAACGTTACACTCTGTTTTTCTTCATCGCAGGCATTGCTTGCGGCAAAAGCCGGTGCGTCATACATCAGTCCTTTTGTCGGCAGACTTGACGACATCAGCACAAACGGAATGCAGTTAATTGAAGAGATCGTTCAGATTTATAGAAACTACGATTATCAAACCGAAGTGCTTGTTGCCAGCATCCGCCATCCGCTCCATTTTGTTGAAGCGGCATTGATCGGCGCAGACGTTTGTACCATGCCTTTTTCAGTTATTGATAAATTATTTAATCACCCTCTCACTGATATTGGATTAGAAAAATTCCTTAGTGACTGGAAAAAAACTCAAAAATAAAAAATTAATACAAAGATGAAACTAACAACCTTTAACTCTATTCATAAAAAACTTAATGCAAAACTTGTGGAATTTGCCGGTTACGAAATGCCGATTCAATATTCTTCAATTATCGCCGAACATAAAGCCGTAAGACAATCGGTCGGTGTTTTCGATGTAAGCCATATGGGCGAAGT
This sequence comes from Ignavibacteriaceae bacterium, assembly GCA_023231105.1. Taxonomy (GTDB): domain Bacteria; phylum Bacteroidota; class Ignavibacteria; order Ignavibacteriales; family Ignavibacteriaceae; genus UBA1563. The sequence goes on from JALNWB010000008.1 coordinate 38,590, forward strand.
GTTTGTCCGTGGTGAAAAAGCTTCAGAATTTGTTCAGGAAATAACTGTTAATGACGTTGACAAATTATTCCCGGGAAGAGTGCAGTATTCCGCCATGTGCTATGAAGACGGCGGAATAGTTGACGATCTTCTTGTTTATTGTATTTCACCAACCGAGTATTTGCTTGTTATCAATGCTTCAAATGTTGAAAAAGATTTTGCGTGGATGCAGAAAAATAATTCCTTCGGCGTTGAATTGATTAATGCAAGCGACGAATATTCTTTGCTTGCCGTGCAGGGTCCAAATTCAAAAAAAATAATTGAAAAACTTTACGGCAAAGAAATCCCGCTTGAATATTATCATTTCCTTACCGGGAAAATTTTAGATGTTGAGATGATCCTTTCGCGAACCGGTTATACCGGCGAGTTGGGATATGAACTTTATTTCAAAGGTGATGAACAAACTGCGGAAAAAATCTGGTATGCACTTTTTGGAGCCGGAAAAGAATTTGATATTCAACCGGTTGGTTTGGGCGCGCGCGATTCTCTTCGCCTTGAAATGGGATATTGTTTGTATGGTAACGATATTGACCAAACTACAAATCCGCTTGAAGCCGGATTAGGCTGGATCACTCGTTTATCAAAATCGCATTTCATCGGCAAAGAAGCTTTACTAAAAGCGAAAGCCGATGGTTTAAAAAGAAAATTAACTCCTTTAGTAATTGAAGAAAGAGCTTTTCCACGCCACGGTTATGCGGTGGCTTTTCACGGGGAAGAAATTGGAACAGTAACAAGTGGAACGGTAAGCCCGGTTCTTGAAAAAGGAATTGCGCTTGCCTATATTTCCGCCGATACTTTACAGGAAACTAAAGAAGTTCAAATGCTTATTCGCGGAAAAGAAATTCCCGCTCAAGTAGGCAGACTTCCGTTTATATCAAAATGAAAACAGGGTTGAAAAAAGAATGAAAATAAATGTTGTTCTTTCACCGGCGAACGTTGACGAACTTTATTTTTCAGGCAAAACAACCGTAGTGGTTGATGTACTTCGTGCAACTACAACCATTATAACCGCACTAATGAATGGAGCAAAAGAAATTGTTCCGGTCGGTTCGGTTGAATTTGCGATGAAGGCTTCGAGCAATATGTTCGGCGGTCAAACGCTCATTTGCGGTGAAAGGAATGCTAAAAAAATTGACGGCTTTAATCTTGGCAATTCTCCATTGGAATTTGCAACCGAGGTTATCGGCGGAAAATCTCTCGTCTTTTTTACAACCAACGGAACAAAGGCGATTGTAAAAGCAAAATATTCTGATGAAGTTATTATTGCTTCGTTTCTCAATCTTTCCGCTGTTGCAAAATATTTAGCGGAATTGAACAAACCTTTTGAAATTCTTTGCGCGGGAAGAAACAGCAGCTTTTGTTTAGAGGATACTGTTTTTGCCGGGAAGTTGATTTCCGAAATAACTTCTCTTTCACAGGATGTCGAATTAAGCGATTCCGGATTAGCTTCTGTTTCAATTGCAAAAACATTTGGGAAGAATTTAAAGAAGATGTTTTCCGAATCGGAACATGGAAAATTTTTAATTGAAAACGGATTTGAAGAAGATTTAAAATATTGTGCGAAGTTAAATATTACTGATGATATTCCGATGTATGCAACGAACATTATAAAAATCTTGCATCAGCAAAACTCGGAACGTCAAGTATCCGGTTTATCAACCATCAGCTAAAAAGAATGGCAAAAAAAACTAACGGAAAAACTGCCGAAGTAAAAAAAGATTCTCCTTATTTTTCTTTATCTGCCGAAAAGAAAAAGAAAATTCTCGGCATCTTTCTGTTAATTTTTTCCCTCGTCCTTTTATTGAGTATTGTTTCTTATTCCCGGTTCGACCGCGCATTACTCAGTTATCAAATGAATGATTTCTTCCGCACGTTCAGCAGTGATGAACTGCAGCGGGAACTACATACCGCACAAAACTGGCTGGGAATCGTTGGTGCTTATATGGCTGAATTCAGCATCAACACAACGCTCGGAATTTTTTCTCTCGTCTTTCCATTTATCATTGGTCTTTGGGGATTTTCCTTCTTCAAAAAAATAGAATTAAAAACATTACTAAATGTTTCCAATTTTTTAATTGTTTCGGCACTTTTACTTTCCACAATGTTCGGCGTTGTTCGTCTTGAGTATAATCTTTTCTACCAAACGTATGAACTCAGCGGAGCGTTCGGAAATTTTCTGGGAAAAGCGCTTGGCACATTAATCGGTGGAATCGGAAGTTTGCTTCTTTTAACATCATTAATGGTTATTACGCTCATCATTGCGTTTGATATTAAAATTGAAAAAATATTTGTGTGGATCGCTTCACTCTTTGCAAGAACGCGGGATGCCGCCCAAGAAAAAATGAACGAAGCAAAAACATCCGGCAAAGAAACAGATAATTTAGATAAGATTAAGCAGCTTCGAGAGAAAAAGAAAAAAACAATTTTGCCGGTTGCCGATGAGGCAAAAGCTGATGAATCGCAAGCCGGACTTACCGACGAACAAAAAGAAGAAACGACGATCCGCATTATCAGAAAAGATGAACTTCCTTCAAACAAAACTGAAGTGAAAAAGCAAGAAGATATTTCTGAAGAAGAAGAAAGCGAAACAAAGTCAAAGCAAAAAGATGATGATACAATTATTTTTGCAAACCGCGATATCGAAGCTGCTTTGCCCGATCCATGGGAAGAAAAAATAAAATATACGTTCCCTTCACTTGATTTGTTGAATGAAGTTCCAGAAGAAAATTTTAAAGTTGCCGAAGAAGAATTAAAAAGGAATGCCGAACTTCTTAAAGATAAACTTTCTCTTTTCGATATTGAAATTCAGGATATTTCCGTAACGCCGGGACCCGTTGTTACATTGTATGAAATTGTTCCTGCGCCCGGTGTAAAGATAAGCAAGATCGTTAGTCTTGAGCATGATATTGCATTAGCGCTCGCTGCAAGAGGAATAAGAATTATCGCTCCAATTCCGGGAAAGAGCGCGATCGGCGTAGAAATACCAAACTCTGAACCATCGCTTGTTGTGGCAAAGTCTGTCTTAAGTAAACTCGCCAACACAAAAGCAGAACTTCCGCTCGCATTAGGAAAAGATATTGTCGGTGAAGTTTTAATTTCGGATTTGGCAAAAATGCCTCATTTGCTAATTGCCGGTTCAACAGGTTCCGGAAAAAGCGTCGGCATCAACATGATTATTGCAAGCCTGCTTTATTCAAAACATCCTTCCGAAGTAAAACTTGCGATTATCGATCCCAAGAAAATTGAACTTTCGTTTTATAATTGTTTGCGCAAACATTATCTCGCCGTCTCACCCGATTTTGATGAAGACATTGTAACGGTTCCAACCAATGCTGTTCTTCTTTTAAAATCTGTTGAATACGAAATGGAAAAACGTTACGATAAACTTGCCAAAGCCGGCGTAAGAAATATCGTTGATTATAATTCAAAGATTGCTGATCCAAAAAGAAAACCAAAAGATTCAGAGACGATGAAACATTATCATCTTCCGTACATTGTTGTTATCATTGATGAGCTCGCGGATTTGATGATTACAGCCGGGAAAGAAGTTGAAGAACCGATTGCACGATTAGCGCAATTAGCGCGAGCCGTTGGAATTCATCTTGTGCTTGCTACGCAGCGTCCTTCGGTGAATGTTATTACAGGTGTTATCAAAGCAAATTTCAGCGCGCGTATGGCGTATCAAGTTGCAACCAAAATTGATTCGCGAACCATTCTTGATATGAATGGCGCGGAACAATTGCTTGGACGCGGCGATATGCTTTTCCTTCCGCCGGGACTGCCGAAGCCGATCCGCATGCAAAACGCATTTATAACTACTGAAGAAGTTGAGCGTCTAACCGAATATATTTCCAAGCAAGAAGGTTATTCAAAGCCGTATAATTTACCTTCTTTGTATGATAAGAAAAAAGATGCGGCGGCAAAGTTAATGGATGATGTCGATCCGTTATTTGCTGATGCCGCAAGAGTTGTTGTCCGGCATCAACAAGGCTCGGTATCACTGTTGCAGCGAAGATTAAAGCTTGGTTATTCACGGGCGGCGCGCATTGTGGATCAGCTTGAAGAAGCCGGTATCGTTGGTCCGAACGACGGCAGCAAAGCGCGCGAAGTAATTATTGAAAATGAAGAACAACTTGAAACTATACTTAGAAATATTTAAATGAAGAAAATTTTTCAAAGGATTGTTCCCATAATCCTTCCCTTTTTTATTTTAACGAATGTCTTTTCGCAGGAAGCTGCCTTGAAAAACAGGAAAGATATTTCGCTTTTAAAAGCGATGCAAAACAATTTTTCTTCTCTGCATGATTTTTCCGTTGATTTCTCACAAGAAGTAAATGGAAAAATTTTGATGACGGGAAAACTATCTTTCAAAAAAGAAAACATGCTTCGTCTTGAATTGAAAAATATGATGATAATTTCCGATGGAGTTACAAATTGGAATTTCAATAAAAAAGAAAAGAAAGTAATTGTTAGTAATTATAGTGAAGAGGACGCTTCGCTTTTTTCTCCGAAGAAATTTGTTTTTGATTATCCGAATCAGTGCAAAGTGAAAGAAATAAAAGATGGTGATAAAACATGTGTCTTACTAATTCCGAATTCATCGTTGACCGATTTTAAACAGGCGAAAGTTTATCCTGCCGATGACCAAACATTACAACAAGTTGTTGTAACCGGTAATGACGGCAGAGTTATCACGTTCCATTTTTCAAATTTCCGGGGCGATCAAAATTTTGATAAAGAAAAATTTTCTTTCAAAATTCCACAAGGAACAAAAATTATTGATCTCCGATAATTCAAAATCCCGTTACGGGACAAAACCAAAGATCACTCCGAAAGAATTACTCAGCTATGTGGTCTCAATCTTATTGAGTCTTGTCTTTCTATATTTTGCATTTGCCGGAGTTGACGCTTCACATTTATTAAAGATTATTTCCGGCGCTTCGTTGTGGTGGATTTTTGTTTTTGCTTTGCTTACGCTTTTAGGCCATTATCTTCGCGCATTAAGATGGAAAGTAATTTTATCTTCAATTAAAAAAGATGTGGAAGTCGGTCACCTTTTTGGTTCGCTGTTAATCGGGTATGGAGTGAATAATGTCGTACCGCGCTTAGGTGAAATTTCACGCGCAGTTTCCGTCGGGCAATTGGAAAATATTTCACGCTCTTCCATCTTCGGAACCATTGTGGTTGAACGCGTTATCGATATTATATTTTTCGGAATTGCCGTTGTTCTTTCAGCTTTTCTGTATCAAGGAAATCTTTATGCGAAATTCCCCTGGTTAAAACTGACGATGTATTTCGGTTCGGCTCTCATCTTCATCGTTATCCTTATTTTAGTTTTAAGTATCCGGTATAAAGAAAAATTTTATTCGATCATTCTTTTTCTTACCAGAAAATTCTCTGTGCGGTTTGCAGAAAAAATTGCATCGATATTTGAAAAACTTACTTTCGGATTCAGCAGTCTTTCCGGCTGGAAGAATTATTCTCTCACTATATTTTTCAGCGTTTTAATTATGCTTACGTATGGATATAATTCGTACGTTGGATTTTTAATTTTCGATATGCACAACGCCGCAAACATCAATTTGATTTCCGGCTGGGTGGTGATGAGCATTAGTTCAATCGGAGTGATGATCCCTACTCCCGGCGGCATTGGTTCGTACCACACCATAACCAAATCGGTTTTAGTTTCACTCTATTCTTTTCTCCCTGATGTAAGCATCGCGTATGCAACATTAACGCACGCAATCTCATACATCATCCATTCGGTTTCCGCACTATTTTATTTTTTCTATTTCCGCAAAAAATATGCGGCGTTAAAACAAACTTCGCTTTTCGATTTAGAGGAAAAAAATTAGATGAAGAAAATTTATTTTTTAGTAATCGTAGCGGTAATAAGTCTGTGGCAACCATCCTTCGCTCAAGCTCAATGGGAAGTACGCGGCAGCATGGGACTGAATATTGTGAGCATGGCGGATCTGAAAGATTATCTTAATGCAAATTATTTTGTAGGGAATGATAGGTTAAGCCAATTTACTCCAGCAGTTGAAACCGGTATTGAAGTCGGTTATCAATTAGAAGAACATTTTCAACTTGCATGTGAATTGTCTTACGAATACAATTCTTTTTCCAATACCGCTCTCAGCACTAATTCGTTTTCATACAATTTACTCCAGCCTTCGTTGTTAGGCTATTATACAATTAACGGAAAAGGTTTTCAATTTAAATTCGGAGGTGGAATAGGTCCACGTTTTGTTTTTGCTTCCGAACTTTCACCTTACACAAACTCGATGTTGAAGTATAGAAGCACAGGTTATGGATTCGTGGCCAAAGTTGATGGGATCACTTCCATCGGCGGAAATTACTTTGCTTATCTTGGATTTGATTTGCGCTATAACCAAAACGGCAAGCTTTCCGACAGCGATGGAAAAGAAAAAATAAATAATGTAACCGATGCAGCGCTTTCACTTAATTCACTTTCTGCCGGAATAAAAATCGGCGTTGCCGTAACTTTTTAAGGAAATCTAATGTCAGTTTTTGAAGCGATTATACTTGGACTTATCCAAGGTGTATCAGAATTTTTACCAATCAGCAGTACCGGGCATTTAACTGTTTTCGGGAGGCTGTTCCATCTTATCTCTGAAGATAATCCGCAAGCGTGGACTTCATTCATCGCGGTTATTCAACTCGGCACTCTCATTGCAATACTTGTTTATTTCTGGAAAGATATTTGGAATATCGTTACCGCTTTCTTGAAGGAAAATTTAAGTTCAAGACAAAAGTTTTCAACGCAATCGCTTGATGCAAAGATGGGTTGGTTTATTATTCTCGGCACAATCCCGATTGTTACGTTTGGATTGGGTTTCAAAAAAATAATTGAAGGATCGTTAACAAAAAATCTTGTTGTAATTGCGTGCAGTTTGATTGTTCTCGCCATTATTCTTGCTATTGCAGAAAGAAAAGCAAAATTTAAAAAAGAAATGAAAGATATCACTCTTCTCGATTCAATATTTATTGGAATAGCGCAAGCGATGGCGTTAATTCCCGGTTCATCGCGCTCCGGTACAACTATAACCGGCGGATTGTTTATGGGCTTAACGCGTGAGTCGGCGGCTCGATTTTCTTTTCTGCTCAGCATTCCTTCCGTATTTGCAAGCGGCATGCTGGAGCTTTACGAACAAATAAAATTTATTGATCATTCCGGAATGGTTAATCTTGTAGTTGCAACAATCGTTTCGGGAATCAGCGGTTATGCTGCAATAGATTTTCTTCTAAAATATTTACGGAAGAATACGACTTTTGTTTTTATCTATTACAGAATTGCGCTTGGCGTATTAATTTTAGTTTTAATTTCATTAAACATTCTAAAACCATAGCGCGGCAAACCGCATGGTTGATGGTTGATTTTTAATGGATGATGTGGAAAACAATTTAAATTTATTTAAACTTAATAACACAGCTTACATAGATTTTATACGGATATTGTTAAAAATCTGTGAAATCGTAGCACAGACTTAAGTCTGTGTTACATGATTTTTAGAAAAACAAAACTTTTGCGTAACGTGAATTGATAAAATATTATCCCAATAATTTAAAGAGGACTCAATGAAATATCTTTTGCTTTTCTCCATTTTTGCCCTGGCTCTGGGCTGTAAGAGTGAATCAACAACACAACAAAAAGGTGATATCGTGACACAATATATGAACGGAAAAGATTCGGTAACTGTTGCCGTAATCAAAACTACTTTAGGAACAATTGAAATTTTACTTTTCGATAAACATGTTCCGAAAACCGTGGAAAACTTTGTGGGTCTTGCACAGAAAGGTTACTACAACGGAATTATTTTTCACAGAGTGATTGATAATTTTATGATTCAAGGCGGCGACCCAACCGGCACCGGCAGAGGCGGCGAAAGCTTCTGGGGCAAAGCGTTTGAAGATGAATTTAATATGGATTTGAAACATGAAACTCCCGGCGTTTTATCAATGGCAAACTCAGGACCAAACACAAACGGAAGTCAATTTTTTATTACGCTCGTTCCAACACCGTGGTTAGACGGCAAGCATAGCATCTTCGGCAATGTTATAAAAGGAATGGAAATTGTTCAAGCGATCGGAAAAGTAGCAGTTACGCAGCCGTTTAATAAACCGGTTGAAGATGTTGTTATGGAATCGGTGACCATAGAAAAAAGAGCGGTTGATAAAAAAACTGAAGCAAAACCAAACGGAAAACATTCTCCTAAAAAATAAGATAAGTAATGGCAAAGCAGTTCTTCCAGGATATTTCCGAAATTCAAAAGCATTGTAAACTTAAAAAATTTTCCCCCGTCTATTTTCTTGCGGGGGAAGATTCGTTTAGTATTAATGAGGCTGCAGAAAATCTTGAAAGAGCAATTACTCCTTTGCTTGCAAGTGAATTTGATAAGCAAATCTATTTTGGAAGTTCTTCTTCCATAAATGAAGTAATTGATTTTGCCCAGTCATTTCCTTTTGGTGACGGTAAGAAATTCATTCTTGTAAAAGAGTTTGAAAAGATGAAAGAGGAGAAGCAGTCGTCTCTACTTGAACGGTACGCCAAAGATCCGCCCGAATTTTCCGTGCTCGTTTTTCTTTATAACGCGTCTCTTAAAAGTTCGGAAAAAGGTTTCCTAAAAATTTTTGCTGAACATAATTTCATTTTTGAAGCTAAAGTTCTGAAAGAAGTTGCGCTTGTAAATTGGATCATGCAGTTTGCCGATCTTCACAAAAAACAGATCGCAAGAGTTGATGCCGAGTTTCTTCTCAGTCTTGTTGGAGAAAATCGCGGGATGCTTGAGATGCAGCTTGAGAAAATAATTTCTTCACTCGGTGAGCAGAATGAAATAACGTTTAAAGAGATTGAGGCAAACGTTGTCTCAACAAAAGAATACACGATCTTTAACTTGCAGGATGCGATCGGTGCGCAGAAAAAAGCCGAAGCCGTTAAAATCGCATTCCAGTTATTGGAAAAAGA
>JALNWB010000009.1 GCA_023231105.1 Ignavibacteriaceae bacterium
AGAGAAATTCCGTTATAAATTACTTCACATTTTTCACCGGAACTTTCACCAATAAATGTTTGAATATTCTCCGCGACACTTTTTGAAACGCAAATAAATTTATCCGAATACTTTGCGAGTGTTTTGAGCAGTGTTCCTTCAAAAGAATTTTTTTCATACAGCAGGTGTTGAATAACCACAAGTTTTTTCTTGAAAAGAAAAACAAGCGGAAGTGCAAATAATGCAGCAAAATTGCCGTTAGCGGCTATAATGGAAATATTCTTCTTTCTCATAAAAAGATAGAGCGGCAGAATAGATTTCACAATATTAGTAAGCGTTTTCAGCTTGTCGGAGATTGCCCAACCATCACTTTTTCGATAAATTTTTTTTAAACTCGCCAAAGAAAAGATGTTCAGCTTATGCTCTAAAAATACTTCTGAAGGATTACCCGGCGGTGTGGCAATAAAAAAAGCAAAGCCTTTAACGTGAAGCGCTATTTTTAATAACACTTCCTCGCCGCCGCCCCATGAATCCATTACAGATAGAAGTAAAATAGAATTTTCGCTTTTGGCCATCTTTCTTAAACAATTGAAATTTTCTTTTTAAATATGCAAAGAAAACCTTTTAGATGCTTTCTTTTCGCTCCCAAAATTTTACTCGATTATTCTTATCTTTGGTCAGAGAAATGGAATCCTTCTAAAATTAGTATGAAAATATCCGTAATTACGCCGACGTTCAACTCCGAAAAATTTATTAGGCAGAATGCTCAATCTATTCTTTCGCAGACTTATAAGGATTATGAGCACATTATTATTGATAATAAAAGTACAGACGCTACTTTGTCATTTATCAAAGACGAATATGAAGATAAATCTTCGTGGGAAAAACTTGTAACGGTTTCAGGAAAAGATAGCGGCATTGCAGAGGCTTTCAATAAAGGAATATCTCTGGCTACCGGGGAAGTTATCGCCTTCTTAAATTCAGATGATTATTATTTTAGTACTGATGTTTTTCAAAAGGTAAGCGATGCTTTTTCTGTCGATGAAATTATATTTGTCCACGGAAATATTTTTTTTGAAGATGATAAATACGGGTCAAATATTCGCAAACCGTTGATGTGTCAACTTCAACAAGCTATGCCTTTTAATCATCCCGCAATGTTTGTTCGAAAAAAATGTTTTGAACAAGCCGGTCTTTTCGATACAAACTTTCATCTGGCAATGGACTTTGAGATGATTTGTCGCATGTCAATCCAAATCCCAGATTTTTTAAAAAATGGATTTTATCTCAACGGAACACCGCTGGTTTTCATGCGTGGCGGTGGCGCTTCTTGGCTGAAAGAGAAAGAAAGTGTTATCGAAGTAAAAAATGCTTTGCAAAAAAATAAATTATGGAATGCTCAAGCAGTTTATTATTTTTTGTTGCGGCGGTCTCGAATTCTTCTAAAATCTTTTTTGGATAAAGCCGGACTTCTTTTACTTGTAAAGTATTGGCGAAAAATTAAATGGAAATGAATCACCAAATAAAAATATCTTCCCTCATTATTGCTAAAGATGAGGAACAAAACATCGCTCGCTGTGTTGAAAGTCAACTTGCCTGTGTTGATGAAATAATTATTTTAATTGATGACGCAACAACAGATCGAACCGAAGAAATTGTCCGTTCGTTTCCGCAAGTGCGTTGTGAAAAAGTTGTGTGGCAAGGATTTTCAAAAACCAAACAACTTGGACTTTCGCTTGCTTCAAACAATTGGATATTTTGGATAGACGCAGATGAAGCTGTAACCAAGTCGCTAAACGATGAACTGCTTCAATTTAAAAAGGAGCTTCCAAAAGTTAACGCATATTCCTTTCCGCGGCGCGCATTCTTTTTGGGAAAATGGATAAAACATTCCGGGTGGTATCCGGGAAGAGTTACGCGTCTTTTTCGAAAAGATAAAATTCAATTCAGCGGAAACGATGTGCATGAGTACCTGCTTGTTTACGAAGAAGTTGGAAGGTTCGTCGGCGATATCGATCACTTCACTGATCCTTCCATTGAACATTACTTCACAAAATTTAATACCTATACTTCGCTTGCGGCAAAAGAGTTGTTCGAGAAAAAAAAATCATTTAAGAAAACAGATGTACTGCTGCGCCCCTTATTTATCTTTCTAAAAATGTATATTTTTCGTTTAGGATTTTTAGACGGCTTCCACGGATTTCTTTTAGCTGTCTTTTCATCACATTATGTTTTTACTAAATACGCAAAACTTTGGGAACTCTATCAACAAAAGGAGAAATAAATTATGACTGAAACAACTAACCACGAAGTTCTTTTTATGCAGTTGATTATGCAGCAGCAGCAATGGGCAATGATGTCGATGGGAAAATTGAAAAACCCGATGAGCGACAAAATTGAACGAAATCTTGAGATGTCAAAATATGCAATCGACACGCTCGATATGCTGGCGGCAAAAACAAAAGGAAATCTCGGCGAGTATGAAAATAAATTTATCAGCGAAGTTTTACGCGAATTAAAATTAAACTACGTTGAAGAAGTTGAAAAAGACAAAAAAGAAGAATCCGCTTCCCCTGCTGCAACCGCCGGAGAAGAAAAACCACCGGTAGCATAAATGAAATTTGGAATATTCGGCAATACAACCAAAGACGAACTTACGAATACTCTGCAAGTTTTGGTTGAACGCCTTAAAGAAAATAACTATGAATTTCTTATTAATGATTCGTTGCACGGATCGTTTCCTGTTGAATTAGTTCAACCGGATTATTTTGCTTCCGCCGAAAAAGTTGCCGGAACATGCGACATATTAATTTCGCTTGGCGGAGACGGCACTATGCTTTCAACAGCATATATCGCGCATCAATTTGATAAACCTGTTCTCGGAATTAATCTTGGCAAACTCGGTTTTTTAGCCGAAGTTGACATCAAAGGAATTGAGCAGCTTTTTAGCGACATAAAAAATTCGCGCTATTCAATTGAAAAAAGAATTGCGCTCGTCGGAAATTGTAAGAATATTTCATGCGAAGAATTATTTGCCGTTAATGATTTGGTTATCGATAAAGGCGGCTGGCCCAAGATGATTGAACTTACAATTTATGTCGAAGGTGAATATGTTACAACTTTTTCGGCAGACGGTTTAATTATTGCCACTCCAACAGGCTCAACAGGTTATTCGCTTTCTGTCGGAGGACCGATTGTTAGTCCAAAAGCCGAGGTTATTGCGCTCAGTCCTATTTCGCCTCACACCTTAACAATGCGTCCCTTGGTTTTGCCGAGTAATGAAAAAATATATATTACGGTAGAATCGATGCATACAAAATTACAAGTAAACTGCGATGGGCAGCGCGTAATGGAATTCTCACCACCGCTTGACATTGTTATTTCTAAAAGTGAAAAACCGTTGAAGTTAGTACACATGGATTCTGCAAATTATTTTGACATTCTTCGTTCAAAACTACTATGGGGATTGGATGTAAGAAAAAATTTGCATCAACAAAAAGGAACTCAAAAATGAAAAATTTATTATTAATCCTCTTTTTTTCATTTGTTACTTTAGCGCAAACAACAAACCAATGTGTGATAGATCAAAAATCCGGTAAGGCGATGTTAGTTGGTATTTGCGATCGCGAAGCATTTAAAGATACATCTTTCGCATGGTGGTTCAATGCGGAATATGAAAACTATAATCTTGATAAAGAAACGCTTACTAATGTTAAAATGGATAATGAGTTTCACTCAATAACCATAGTAATGGGAACGTGGTGCAGTGACAGCAGAAGAGAAGTCCCGCGTTTCTATAAAATTCTTGATTCGCTAAATTTTCCTCCCGGAAAAGTTAAACTGATAATGGTAGATAGAAAAAAAGAAGCCGGGGAGATGGATATTTCATCTCTAAAAATTGAACTTGTTCCCACGATAATTTTTTATAACGATGGATTGGAAGTTGGTAGAATTATTGAAACACCAAAAGAAACGTTGGAAAAAGATTTAGCAGCTATTTTAGCAAAAAAGTAATTCGTAAAATTGCTCAGGTAATTTCGGAACAAGAAATTTCCCGCACTTCTCCCGGTTTCATTTTTCCCAAAAGGATGTTGCCGACCCGAACTCGTACTAATCGCAATGTCGGGTAAACGACTTTTGCGGTCATCTTTCGCACTTGTCTGTTTCTCCCTTCAACAATAATGATGCTTATCCATGTTGTCGGAATTGTTTTTCGGAAACGGATAGGGGGAATTCTTTCTTCAAACGGCGGCGGATTTTTTAAAATTTTTACTTTTGCCGGAAGCGTTTTTTTATTCTCAATTACTACACCGGCGCTAAGCCGTAATAAAGCTTCTTCGTTCGGAACTCCTTCAACTTGAACAAAATATTCTTTTTCTAATTTTTGTTTTGGATGAAGCAATTTGTCGGTAAGTGCTTTATCATTTGTTAAAAGAAGAAGTCCTTCACTGTCGTAATCAAGCCTTCCAACCGGATAAACGTCATGCGGAAAAGAGAAAAGATCGGCGAGTGTTTTTCTTCCGTCGGAATCCGTAAATTGAGAGAGCATGCCAAAAGGTTTGTACACTACAAAATATTTAAATGATTTTTTCATCAGACTTTTTTCTTTTCACAGCGTCAAAATTAACAAAAACATTTTCTTTTCCCGAAAAATTTCAGGAGGGTTCCCACAACAGTAAACTATTTCTTATTTTTACGGAAAGAAAAAAGGAATCAACTTGAAATCACCTAAAAATGATCCGATTTGGAAAATGATGGGCTTGCTTTTTAAGCCTCACCCATGGCATGGAATATCTATCGGCGATAAAGCCCCGGAACAATTAACTGCGTATATTGAAATTGTTCCAACAGATTCGATGAAATATGAAATTGATAAACAATCAGGGTATTTAAAAGTTGATAGACCCCAGCGGTACTCTAATTTTTGTCCGACGCTTTACGGGTTAATTCCCCAAACGTATTGCGCTGAAAATGTTGCTGCATTGTGCAAAGAAAAAACCGGTAAGAAAGAAATTGTTGGAGACGGCGACCCGCTTGATATTTGCGTGCTTACGGAAAAAACCATTACGCAAGGAGGAATATTATTGGAAGTTATCCCCATCGGCGGCTTACGCATGCTTGACGGCAATGAAGCTGACGATAAAATAATTGCGGTTATGAAAGGCGATGCAGTTTACGGCAACATGAAAAGCGTAAACGATGTACCCGGAAATGTTATCGATCGGTTGCGCCACTATTTTTTAACTTACAAAGACGTTCCAGGCGATGAACATCATAAGCACTGTGAAATACATGAAGTTTATGATTTCCAAACAGCGCATGAAGTAATTAAAAGAAGCCAGGAAGATTATCAACTTCGCTTTGGAGATATTGAGGAAATGCTCACTTCCGCGTTGCGCGGATAATTCATAAACAAAATTAAGATTTTGATTAAGAGAAAAAGGGAAGGAGAATATGGCGTATTATTTTAGAGATCAGAAAAAATATATCGAAGAGTTAAAACGGTGGGAAGCAAAAATGCAGCCGAAAGAACTTGAAGAATATAAAATGTTTGTTAAGCGGCATAAAGACGAAGAAGAATTCGACTCAATCTCTTTCGGAAAACTAAAAGCGCTTTATGATAAATATGAGGCTCAACGAGAAAAGAAGAATTATGAACATTTCTTTAAAAAACCAGACCAAGAGAACGCTAATTGACCTTTCAATGTTTCGGTATTAAGCAAGAGTTTGATAAATTTGAACTACTAATTATGAATCTCATTCATCCTCGAGGAACTAATGAATTATAAGCTTCTGAATAGAATTGTAGCGGCGGTTGTTTTTGCTATTTCAGCCATCGTTCTTTTTTTAACGGTACAACCTTCGGTTTCATTTTGGGATTGCGGCGAGTTTGTTGCTTCCGGTTTTTCTCTCCAGGTGCCTCACCCACCCGGGGCTCCGTTCTTTTTGCTGCTCGGAAGAGTATTTTCGATGCTGCCGTTTGCTGATAATATGGCATTTCGTTTTAATACAATTTCCGTTCTGGCAAGTTCATTCTCAATTCTTTTTTTGTATTTAATTGCTGTTAAATTAATTGAGAATTATAAAGGAAAGAAGTATAATAATCTTTCAGAAGCTCTGCTCACCTACATACCTGCGGCTATTGGCGCTTTATCTTTTTCATTTAGTGATACCTTTTGGTTTAGCGGAGTAGAGGCTGAAGTTTACTCTACCAGTACTTTATTTTTAGCTGTCATAATTTATTTGATGATGGTATGGCACGAGAAAGCCGATAATAAAGACAATGAAAAATATATTTTGCTTATCGCATATCTTATCGGTCTTTCAACCGGCGTTCACCTGATGAGCGTTTTAGCCATGATTTCCGTTGTTATGGTTATCATGTTTAGAAAATATGTTGATGACGATGAAGCATTGAAAAAAACAGGGTATATT
Organism: Ignavibacteriaceae bacterium; assembly: GCA_023231105.1. Lineage (GTDB taxonomy): Bacteria > Bacteroidota > Ignavibacteria > Ignavibacteriales > Ignavibacteriaceae > UBA1563. Next base: position 6,415 of record JALNWB010000009.1, read on the forward strand.
TTCCTTGCTCACGCCGGTCTGCTCACAATTCTTGCAATTGCTCTTTGGGCAAACCAAACCGATGCTACTCCGCCTACTCCCGATCAATACAAGGAATTTGATTCCCGCTTTAAAATGGTTATGGCTGGAATAAGTATTTTGGTAGTTGGAGCTTTGTGGAAAAAATTATTCAACAGAAATTCAATTTATATTGCTCTTGCAATTGGCGGTGTTGCTCTGTTTGTTGTTTATCCGGGAATTGTTAAAATACTTCCAGGACTGATGTCGAGCATTTCCGGTGATAACATCATGACGGAAATTATCTTGTTGGTTGCTCTGTTCGGTGTTTTAGGTTACGGCGTTTATTATGCTGTAAAAAACAATAAACCAACAATGCATCTTGTTTTTCTTTCAATGATTTTTGCGCTTCTGGGATTTACTACTTACACGATGGTGATAGTCCGCGCAAATCAAAATCCTCCGATGAATGAAAATGAACCGGATAATTTTTCCGAATTAGTTTCCTATTTAAACCGTGAACAGTACGGTGATTTCCCCATCTTCAAAAGAAGATTTGCTACCGAGCCGCATCAAATGGGTGTTTATGAAAACTATTCATCAGATATGGATTTTTGGTGGCGTTATCAAATGAACCACATGACCACAAGATATTTTATGTGGAATTATGTCGGGCGTGAATCTTGGGATCAAGATGCCGGCGCAAATATGTGGCCTCTAAACGGACTCGGGAACGCAATATTCAAGCCGTTCAACATTCATTTTAACGGTGAAGCAAAAGATTCTCTGTTTGGTATTCCGCTTTTATTAGGATTACTCGGAATATATTTCCATTTCAAAAAAGATTGGAAGATGGCAAGTATTTTTATGGTACTCTTCATCTTTATGGGATACTTAACGGCATTCTACCAAAATCAACAAGAGCCGCAGCCGCGTGAAAGAGATTATTTTTACGTCGGTGCATTTTTTGTTTTTTCAATTTGGATAGCTTTAGGTCTTCGCGGAATAATCGATGTTCTGTTAGAAAAAATTAAATCTCATTCACTGGCAAAAAATGCTGCCTATGCTGTTGTAGTTCTTGGAATTATTTTTGTTCCTGTTAGAATGCTGCAAGCAAATTATTTTACTCACGACCGTTCGCGCAATTGGGTGCCATGGGATTATTCTTACAACCTATTGCAAAGCTGCGCGCCAAATGCAATTCTCTTTACTAACGGCGATAACGACACTTTCCCACTCTGGTATATGCAGGATGTAGAAGGAGTGCGGCGTGATGTTCGTATTGTAAACTTAAGTTTGCTGAATACTACCTGGTATATCAAGCAATTAAAAAATCTTGAACCTTACGGTGCACGAAAAGTTTCGATGAATATTGATGATTTGCAGATTGATGCGCTTCAGCCTGCTCAATGGGACCCGCAAGATGTTACCATACCTGTTCCGAAACAGCTTCCTTCATCTTATAAAACGTATTCCGAAGGAAGAACAATTTTAAATGTTGATCCAAAATTAAATCTTGATGAATGGAAAATTCAAGATTCAACGGTCATCCGCGATGGAAAACTTACGTGGAAGATGGACAACACAGTTGTCTATAGCGGCATAAAAGCTGTGCGGGTTCAAGACATTATGGTAAAAGAAATTGTTCAAGCAAACAATTGGCAAAGACCGATTTATTTTGCGGTAACCTGTTCGGACGACAGCAAAATCGGTTTGAATGATTATCTGAAAATGGAAGGAATGGCTTTCCGTTTTGTTCCGGAGAAAAAACAACCGAGAGTTGAGTTTATTAATGAACCCGTTCTGCGCAAACAATTATTTGAAGAAAATAAAAGCTATTCAAAAAATTATATGCCGGGATTTAAATTTAGAGGTTTAAACGATTCAACTATCTTCTTTGACGAAAACCATACGCGGCTTGTGCAAAATTATCGGAATGCATACATTCGACTGGCTATTTATTATATGAATACCAGTCAGCCGGATCAAAAAGTTGTTGATGTTTTGAACTTAATGGAAAAGAAACTTCCGAGAAAAATTTTGCCGATTGATTACCGTATTCTTTATGATATCGGCAATTTGTATTTCGCTGTAAATGATATGCCTCATTACAAAATAATTGCTTCTGAAATTGAAAGAGATGCTTTGCAGGCCGTTGTGGAAAATCCCCGCGGACAGCCCGGACGCTACAATCCTTACAACATCTTGTTGGATATTTATGAAAATTTGCAAGAGTACGACAAAGGAATTGATTTGCTCCAAAAGCTTTCTAATATGTATCCGGGCGACAATCAAGTTAAAAGTGAAATTGAAAGAATGAAAGCTGCAAAAGCGAATAAGGATTCCTTAGCTATCAGAAAATAGCCATTTGTCAATAGTCATTAGTCATTGATTTTTCCAGTAACTAATGACCCTTGACTCACTGACCAATGAAACTCAATCGATGAAAATTTTAATACTTGCTCTTTCGGGAATTGGCGATGCGCTCATGTTCACCCCGGCGTTGCAGCTTCTGCGAAACAAATTTCCTGAAGCTGAAATTGACGCCATGGTGATGTATAAAGGCGTTAAAGAGATATACGAGAAAACTAATCTCTTCAATTCCATTTTTTATTTTGATTTTCTTGGCGCTTCAAAAATTTCTGCACTTCAATTTGTGTTGAGGTTTCGCGGCAAGTATGATGCTTCAATCAATGTCTATCCTTCCAACCGGAAAGAATATAATCTTATCAATTTTATTATTGGTGCGAAAAAGCGCGCAGCAGTTCATTATCTTCGCAACGATTTTCAAAACTTCGGATTCCTAAATACCGAAAGAGTTTTAGAAGATGATTCCCTTCATAACGTAGAAGAAAACATTCTTCTCTGTGAAAAACTTTTTTCTATAAAGTTTACGGAAAAACCTTCGCTTCTCTTTCCACTGACAAATGAGGATGATTTATTTAAAGAAAAATATTTAATTGAAGCAGGAATTGATTCGCATGACTTTGTTGTCGGATTTCATCCGGGTTGTTCAATTTTAAAAAATCATGATAAAAGAAGATGGGAACCGGAAAAATTTTCTCAACTTGGAAGAGTACTCATTGAAAAAAAGAATGCAAAAATTTTAATTTTCGGCGGATCCGAAGAACGCGGCTTGCAGGAATTAGTGAAGCAAAATATAAATTCGGAAAATGCGTTCGTTATTAAAACGCAATCTCTTCTACAAACTGCTTCTATAATGAAGAGATGCGATATTTTTATTACTAACGATTCAAGTTTAATGCACGTTGCTTCGGCGCTGCAATTAAAGGTTGTCGCCATTATAGGTCCAACCAATACCAATTATATTTTCCCGTGGAAAACAAAATTCAGAATTGCCACACTTCAATTAGATTGCGCTCCATGCTTTTTTTATTCGCCTAAACCGTTAACCTGCAAGAGAACAGATGTTCAATTTAAATGCATTAAGGAATTGGAAGCCGAAAAAGTTTTCGAAGTTATTGAAACTTTTCCGAAAGATGATAATCATTAGCAACGTTTAAAATAAGATCATTTAATTCTTTTTTTGAGAACGGTTTGCTGACGTAATGAGAACATCCCGCGGCAAGAATTCTTTTTTGATCTTCAAGCATAACGTAAGCTGTAACTGCAATTATAGGAGTAGATTTGTATTTTTCAGTTCGGCGTAATCGCTCTGTTACTTCAATTCCGTTCATCCCCAATCCAAGATTAATATCCATTAAGATAATATCAAAAGAATTTTCTTCTGTTTTGGTCATCGCTTCAATTCCGCTTGAGGCATAATCAACATTGGCAATTCCTCTAATAAACATTGCGATAACTTCACGGTTCTCAGGGCTATCTTCTACAAGTAGTATTTTCAATTTATTTTCATTCATAACAACAAATTTACGCAATTTTGAGCAGATACAGCATTTAAAAATCTTGAGTCACCTGAAAACGAGAAATATGCAGGAAAGGAAATGATTATTCGGAAATCAAGCAGAAAGTAACAAATACAAAGCGATCTTCTGTTTGTTTAAACTTCATAATTCAGTATTTTTGCCCATTACATTTTGAAAATGAAGGAGTACGAAGCAGGAATGCATTTTAAGCGAAGAACACACACATGCGGCGATTTACGAGAAACGAATATCGGACAACACGTTATTTTAAATGGTTGGGTTGACACGCGAAGAGATTTAGGCGGTTTGATTTTTATTGAATTACGCGACCGCTATGGAATTACTCAGATTGTATTTGAACCCGGATTTAATGAAGATGCTCACAATACGGCAAAACATTTAAGAAGTGAATTTGTTATTTCAATTGAAGGAGTAGTTAGAAAACGTCCGGAAGGAACCGAAAACTTTTCGCTTGCAACAGGAACCGTTGATGTAATGGTAAACAAACTTATTATTCTGAACGAAGCCAAAACCCCACCGTTTCAAATTAGAGAAGATACTGATGCCGGGGAAGATTTGCGTCTGAAATATCGTTACCTTGATTTGCGCCGCTCATCCATGCAAAAGAATTTAATGCTGCGCCACAAAATGTATCAAATTACCCGAAATTATTTTGATGAAAATAAATTTATAGAAATTGAAACTCCTGTTCTGATGAAAAGTACGCCGGAAGGAGCAAGAGATTTTCTTGTTCCAAGCAGATTGCATGCAGGAAAGTTTTACGCGCTTCCGCAATCACCGCAAACCTACAAACAGATATTGATGGTTTCCGGTTTTGATAGATATTTTCAAGTGGTAAAATGTTTTCGTGACGAAGATTTACGCGCCGACCGCCAGCCGGAGTTTACTCAGATTGACGTTGAAATGTCATTCGTTGACCAAGAAGATATTTTTGAAGTTGTTGAAGGATTGATGAAACGATTCTTTAAAGAAGTTTGGCAGAAAGAACTGCATCTTCCTCTTCCGCGTCTTTCATTCGATGAAGCTATGGAACGCTATGGAAGTGATAAACCCGATCTGCGTTTTGAACTTGAAATGAAAACGCTGAATCACGTTTTTGAAAACACCACCTTCAAAGTTTTTCAAGACCAAATTCAAAACAAAGGTGAGATCACCGGGTTAGTCGCTCCCGGCTGTGGTGATTATACACGCAATCAACTTGATGTGCTCACGGATTTTATTAAAAAACTTGGCGCCGGCGGATTAATTTGGATCCGTGTAAAAGAGGAAGGACTTGAATCGCCGACGATGAAATTTTTCACCGATGTAGAACAGGCAAATTTAACTTCATTCCTTGGTGCAAAACCGGGAGATTTAATTTTAATCCTTACCGGTAAAAAATATAAAACTCTTGGTTTGATGGGGATGCTTCGCCTGGAAATGGCAAGAAGATTGAATTTGATAAATGAAAATTTAGCGCCAAAACTTTTATGGGTAGTTGATTTTCCATTGTTCGAATGGGATGAGGAGACAAAAAGATTTTATGCTATGCATCATCCGTTTACCTCGCCAAATGTTGATGATATTCCGTTTATGGACTCTGATCCCGGGAAAGTAAAAGCCCGCGCTTACGATTTAGTTTTAAATGGAAGTGAAGTTGCCGGTGGAAGCATTAGAATTCACAACGCTGAATTGCAAGCAAAGATGTTTAAATCTTTGGGAATTACAGAAGAAGAAGCGGAACATAAATTCGGATTTTTAACGAACGCCTTCAAGTATGGCGCTCCGCCACATGGTGGAATCGCATTTGGTTTTGATCGTCTTGCTATGATTTTTGCAGGCGAACATTCAATCCGCGAAGTTATTGCTTTTCCGAAAACTGCAAGCGGTATGTCATTAATGGATGAAGCTCCTTCAACCGTGGACGAACATCAACTAAAAGAATTACATATTAGAATTAGGAATTGAAAAACTTAATATGAGAACAAAAAAAAGCCGTGAAATTTTTCACGGCTTTTTAATTTTAAAAGTGGTGCTTATTTAAAACGAACGTCATCTTTTGCTTGGTTATAAATCCATTTTACTTTTACCCAGGCCGGGTCATTCGGATTTCCGCCTCCGTATGAATCAATAATAATTTTTGTGTAATGCATGTCGGCATCATACAAATAAACATAGTTTGTCTGACGGTCAGTCATTCTATCTGTCCAAGTATTATCTTTCACAGAAGAAGCAACGCCATCAGTCAAAACACTTCCACCACCTACTTTGAAATAGGTTTTTCTTGTCAAACCAGTTGCATTATCTGCAGAAGTAACGACAAAACCATTACTCGTATAATAAATATCGACAGCAGTTCTATTAGCGGAGCTAGAGCCAATACCATAAGCATTTCCGGAAGATAGATCAAGTCCACTTGGTTGTGCAGCAGATGTGCCTGAAGTTTCCCAAATTTGAATTGGTCCATAAGTTGCAGTCATTGGGGTTAAATTAATACTTGACCAATTAACTGTAGTGTTCGCAGTAACTGTTACTGTAAACGTTGTATCGTTATAACCATCAAGTTTTAAAGTTACTTGATGAGCACCGGTGGTAAGATCTGTTAATGTCTCGGGAGTAACTTTTCCTTGATCTACGCCGGCAAGAAATATTTTGGCGCCAGCCGGATTACTTTGAATTAAAACAGAACCTTTTTGCTCAACGGGATCAGTAGTAGAATCGGTGCAAGATGCAACGAAAAATACTAATGGTAAAATTAAAAGGGCTAAATACTTTTTCATTCTTTTTTCTCCTATAAATTATTTTTTACTTAAACTAAAGGTTGATTTTGTTTTTTCGACGTTTTGCGTAAACGTCCCGGATAACTTTTTGCCATCCTCCGAAAGTTTTGCAGAGTAAGTTCCTGCATAACGGCTGTGAAGCATATCCTTCATTGTAATTACCATTTTATCTTGATCAAGTAAACCGGAAATTTTTTGGTGAATTGCCTCACGGTAATTAATGGTAATGGAACCTGAGAAAGTAGTATCGGTTTGTTCAGTGATTCTAAGGGTTGTAGCGCGTGAATCAAGAGTTCCGGTGTATGTTCCTTTTAAATCAAGAACAGCTTTCTTTTCTTCAACCTTTGGTTGTTCTACTGCAGGTTGAGGGGTTGTTTCTGTGGTTGTCTTTACTGTTTCTTTTGGAACTTCTTTTTTCTCACATCCGATGAAAAGGAAAAAAGTCAATACGGGAAACAGTAAAGCAAAATGCAGAAATGAATGTTTTGTCTTTGTGAACATCATATCTCCTGATAGATTATTTGATTTTATTTTAATTCAATTATCGCAAATTCTTAGGAAATAATCAATAGACCAAAGGGATGAAAAAAGGACTACACTTTTGAAGTGCACAAATATCCAACGCAGCTTGTTTTTTGTAGATTGGTCAGTTAGAAAAGACAACAAGGACATTGTAGAAAGTATCGCGGCAGAATTTTTAATGGTTATGTCCTTAGAAGAACAACAGCATCAAATTTATAGTTCACAATTTATTCATACCAGGACAACACTTCATAAGTTGCACTTTTGGGAAAAGATGGTGGAGTTTGAGTCATAAACCTTTCATCAAAATGAATGTTTGAATTAAAACCGTTAGTAATTTGCCCTGTATAAGGATTAAAGACTCCTGTAGCTTGCGCTTGATATTCAATAAGTCCACCGGTTAATCGAATGCTTCCACAATTAGGGATTGTACTATAGTGTTCAGCTTGCAAACCGCCTTTTAGAGAAAAAATGGAAGCGTTAACAATTATATCAGTTTTGTTAGGAACATTATCAGTAATTATTACATTATTAGTTGCTACTATTCCAAGCATATCGGTGCATCCAGGGCTGTTTGGATCAGTGTTATAGACGATGTTATCATCTAAATAAATATTACCGTTTGCGGTTCCGGAACTTAGTGAGGCACCTAGAGTTATTTTCCCTTTAACCGTTCCTTTAATATGGAAATTTCCTTTATCAACATCAATCACGCCGTTAGGAGCAAATGTATTAAGCGGTTCATTTGTCCATGTCCCTGTACTTCCCACTTTATAATCAACCGTACCGTCAGCTTTGAAAGTAAGCCAAACGTCGGTATTGGAAAAAATTTTTCCTCCGGCAGCTGCATCGGCGGCAACAGTATTAATTGTTGCGGGTAAAGGTAAGTTTATTCCGCTTTCATACCCGCCTAAAAATTGAGGATTTGTTGAAGCGTCATACAATTTAATCCCGTTTTTTGTTGTAACTTTTCCTGTAAAAACAGGCCTTCCCCAAACATTCAATTTCCCTTGAATATGCATTGGACCGGAAACTGTGTCACCTGTAACGTAATAAAGGTTTCCCGGCATAATAGCGGCATAATAACCAAAGCGTGCAAAACTTGAAGGCTGGAAGATTACCTCTACCGTTTTAGTTATTCCGCTGTAAGTCCCAGTTGCGGTAATTTTTTTTCGGTTGTTAGCTAAATTAGAAACCGAAGCGCTAAACGTTCCACCATTAAATGAAACATTGGAGTAACCTGTTGTCCAGGTTGGAGACAAGAAAAATTGATTGCAAGCGGCATTTGCTGCGCTTGATGCAATATTCTCCGCCATCGTTTGGGTGTAATACTGCGAATAAACATCGACAGAATCCGAACTGAAGGTAAAAAGATTTTGTGTGTACATAAGTAAAATACCGCTAAATCCCAAAACCAAAAAGACGGACGCTCTACCAAACATAATCTCACCTTATCTGCTTTTTAAATTTTTTGATGCTAATCTGACTTGTCGCCAATATGCGTTGGAATAATTTTGGTTGTAAGCTGCGGCATTTTCAACTTTAATAGAAAGTTCCATTGTTTGTATTTCTCCCGGAGAAACGATAGGGATGGGGATCGTATCACCTAAAGCATTGGAATAAACGAGACGAAACTCCGTTACTACACCGGTTACAGATTTATCCAGGCTATTATTGTTTATAATGCGATATAGTGGAACATCTCTTGGGTTTGTAGTGCCGGGTAAATCGCTTGGTGTGCCGATTCGGTATTCAACAGTATCAAGTTTTCCGGCTTTGTGCAAATCAGTTACAAAAATTATGGAATTAGAATCGGCGTACAAAATAGTTTTATTAGGAGGAATAAGATTATCGGGGTCAGCACAATACCCGATTCGTCGCAAATCTCCTTCTACAATCATAATAATATCAACAAGATCTCGCTGTAAGATAAAATCGGCATTGTAATAAAAATAATTTTGGACAGTATTATCGTTAATTCTGAATAAAGTAAGTAATAAAATGCCGCCGATGACTATAGCTCCGATAATATCTAAAATGGTTGAATAACCCATTGCATTTCCTATCTAAAATACCAATAACTAAATATAGTACTGATTCTAACTGTGTCTTGCATGGAAACACTCGAAACCGACACAGTTAACTTTTTATGAAACGTAGGAGAACTAGCGTCGACATTCGGGGTTAACGGATTTATATAGCTAACTTTACAAGATATATGATAGTATGCCGAAGCCAATGTTCTTTCATCATATTGATAATTATTATAATCGTCGAAGTCATTGAAATCGGGAGGTTTATTAGCGTTCTCTACTCCATCTACTCCTAATTTGATGATTGGGGTAAGTGCATTTGTATTAGTGATAGCACTATCGACAGTTACCTCATCAAAAGAAAGTTTATTTGCCTTTTCAATAACAGAGGTTGCTAAGGAAATAGCTGCTAATCCGAATTTAGAATTTTGCATAGTTTCTTGCGTTTGCAGCAGGGCGCTGTTCATCCTAACAGAAAGAAGCGTCAGCATCATCATTGCCAACACTGTCAGCATCGTTTGTCCGGTGTTCATAAAAAAATCGGTCTTTTTATTTATAAGTTCAAATTATGTACCACAAAATAAAATTAAAGCTAATATATTTTTTTACACAAATTCAGTTAAGTATCCTCATCTTTTAGAGTTTATTTTAATTATAGATAAGCAAAAAAGAGAATTAGCCGGTAACACTTACCTGTAACAATTACACGTATGCTTTTTTTACCATTCTGTTAATTAGGATTTTTTCCCAAAACAAGAGAATTCTATTCATGTTCTAATAGTGGCATTGTTCTTGCTTTAGTAGATCGAAGTCATTTATCACCAAAAAAAGGAGTTATTAAAATGGGACAACAACAGTTATTACTCATTGTTCTCGGCGTTATCATCGTTGGAATTGCAATTGTTGTAGGTATCAATCTTTTTAGTGCAAGTTCTCTTGAAGCAAATAGAGATGGAGTTGTTGCAGACAACATGAATCTTGCTGCTCTCGCCCAACAATTTTACAAAAAACCAACTGAATTAGGTGGAGGGAACAACACCTTTACCGGATTTACTATTCCTACCAACCTTGCTGCAACAGCTAACGGAAACTATCTCGCGACAGTTGCAGCTCAAAGCGTTACAATTAATGGTACCGGTCTTGTTACAAACTCAGACGGGAAAGCATACAAAGCAGTTACAACAGTTACTCCAACGGGAATTTCTACAGCTGTACCAACACTAGTAGTTCCATAACTGATACTAAAATTTGAAAAAAAGGATTGAGAGATCAATCCTTTTTTTATTTAAATATAGGAATTTATGGGACAGCAGCAGATATTACTAATTGTTGTTGGGGTCATAATAATAGGGCTGTCTATTATACTTGCAATTCAATTATTTGATGTAAATGCCCTTGAAGCAAACAGGGATGCGGTTTATGCCGACACTATGAATTTAGCCGGTGTAGCTCAACATTATTATCAAGTCCCTCAAATGTTAAGCGGCGGCGGGGGATCATTTGTGGGCTTTACTTTACCGGAGGAATTTAACCAAACCGGTAACGGAACTTATACGGTTTCTAATATTACTGCAAACACTATAACTATCATTGGTGTAGGCAAAGAACTAGATGCTGAGGGGAGATCATATCAAGTAACAACCGTAGTAACGCCAACCAATATTCAATCATCTTCTTCTGTACTTCAGTAATAATTATTTTCTAAACAATTATAGCAAAAAAAAGTTTTTACTAATGTTATTATTATTTGGTATATTTAGAATAAATAATGCTTTCAATATTAACTGGCACAAACTTTTATGGTAGAATACAGATTTGCTGCAATAAATAGCGCTGGAAAACCTATAACAGGTGCTATCACTGCTGATTCGGCTAGGGAAGTAAAACAAAAAATTAAGAATCTTGCCGAGAAGAATCAACTTCAAATTAAGTCGATTGAGAAAAAGACTACTTTCCTTTATAAAGCAAAAAAAGGAAATGAAAAACCGATTAAAGGATCTCAAAAAGCATTCAAAAAAGATGAAGTTGTTGATGCTTTAACCAGACTTAATTACCAAGTAATTTCGGTAAATAAAGTTCTTTTAGATTTCAACATGAAGCCCCCTACTCTTGATATAGTAAATTTTGTAAAGATTAGCGCCGAACTTCTTGATCAAAAACTTCCGTATGGAGAAATTCTTACGCTGCTTATTAACGACACACAAAATAAAACGCTTAGAGAAGCTTTAAAAGATATAAACGCCGAATTAAAAAAAGGAACAGACAGTCAAGCAGTTTTTATGCGGTATCAGTCTATATTTGGAAAGTTCACTTCATACATGCTTGGTCTTGCTTCTAAGAGCGGTAACATGACGGAAATTTATAAAGCTACGGCAAAATTTCTTGAACGTCAGCAGGAATTCAAGAAGAGTTTAAAAAGCGCTTTGATCAGTCCTTTTGTAACTGTGTTTGTTTTAATGTTAGCCGTTCTTTATTATGTCGGATACATTTTTCCCGAAACGGCAAATTTGTTTTTAAGATTTGGGATTGAATTACCTCCGATGACGGCTTTTACGCTTAAGTTCAGTAATTTTTTAAAAGATAATATCCTAGTTATCTTATCAATAGTTTTTGTTCCCATTGTTTCGCTCCTTTATTATTTCCGTACAAAAACTGGCAAAATGTTTCTTGACGGAATGCTCATGAAAATTCCTGTGGTAGGTAATTTAATTCATAAAACTGTGATTGAAGTTTTCTGTCGTGTGTTTTATACACTTTACAGCGGTTCCGCAGAAAGCATTGAACCGATTAGAATAGCTGCTGAAGCAAGCGGGAATACATATTTTGAAGATAAAATTAAAAGTATTGCGATTCCGCTGATGATCAAAAAAGGAGTTGGCATTACAGATGCTTTTACGCAGTGCGGCGTTTTTACAGATACGGCTCTTTCACGGTTTCATTCCGGCGAAGAGACCGGGACAATTAAAAATACAGCGCTCCAGTTGGCAAATTATTATGAAAGTGAAACCGTATTTAAATTAAAAAATATCATTGAATTAATTCAAGTAATTATCTCGATGGTTATTATGATAGTAATGATTATGTTGACCCTGGTTTCAGCCGAAACAGCAACAGTTAAACCAAAAATGCCTGGAATGTAGTTTTATGGATGCGAATTTAGAACTTACTGATAAAGTCGGGTATATCCTTTTTAAGAAAGGGATTATCGATACAACAGTTCTTGAAGAAGCTCTTGCCATGAAAGCTAACGACACAAGCAAGATTAAAAAAAATTTAGCGCAGATACTTGTTCAAGAATTTAAATATGATCACGACGTAATTTTCAAAGAAGTTGCAAACCTTTATGCATTTAGAGAGGTTGAAGCTACACCTGATATTCTAACTTCCACAAGGCTTGATTTTATTAAGCAGACTATGCTTGCCGCCGGTGATACGATGAAGGAACTTATGCTTCAGGTAAAAGTAATTCCCTTTATGTATGACGAACGCCAAAAGGATAAACTGCTTCTTGCCTCTATTGATCCTACCGAAAGAAATATTCCCAAAATTGCATTTGGTTTGAATGCAAAAAAATATGAAGTAATGTTTATTAAATTACGTGACTTCGATAAACTTGCTGAAAAACTCTTTCCTCCCGAAAATGAATTCTTAAAAAAACTTGAGGATATGCCCTCTGATTTTGCCATTGATGAACAGCAAGAACAAACAGATGACGAAGCCGAAATTGAAGCCGAAGTAAACAAAAGTGCTTTAATCAATTTAATTGAAGCTGCTCTTGTTGAAGGCACTCGACGGGGAGTAAGCGATATTCATGTTCTACCTAGAGATGCCAAAACTACGTCTATTCTTTTTCGGATTGACGGAAATTTACAGCCCTGGCACACGCAGGAGAACACTTCCCCCGAGGCAGTTCTTGCCGTTGTAAAAGACCGGTCTCGCGGGATGGACAGATTTGAGAGAGAAAAAGCACAAGACGGTTTTATCCAGCGGGAAATTGACGGACAGATTATTCGTTTTAGAGTTTCTATTTTGCCGATGGTTGGTACAGAACTAAAAAATAAATTTGAAAGTGTGGTTATAAGAATTCTTGACGATAGAAAAGTTGTAAAGGATTTAAAACTGCTGGGACTTACCGGTTACGCCAATGATGCTTTTGAAAAAGCTATCCGCCAGCCGCAAGGGATGGTTATCTTAACCGGACCCACGGGAAGCGGAAAATCTACTACTTTAGTTGCAGCTTTGTATCAAGTGATTGATCCGACGGTTAATGTTTTAACGGTTGAAGACCCGGTTGAATATGTTATTGCAGGAGCGCGCCAATTAAAAATTGGCGTGAAGATGAACTTTGAACAAGCCATCCGTTCCATTTTGCGTCACGATCCAGATATTGTTCTTGTTGGTGAAATGCGTGATAAAGAAACTGCCGAAGTTGCGATCAAACTTGCAAACACAGGTCACTTAACTTTTTCAACACTGCACACCAATGATGCGCCCAGCGCTGTTGCCCGTTTATATAAAATGGGAATCGAGCCATTCTTAATTGCTTATGCCATCAACATTATTGTTGCTCAACGTTTAATTAGACGTCTTTGCACAAATTGCAAACAAAAAATAGTGAAGCATGATGAAGTTATATTAAAATCACTTGGACTTGATATCGATGAATGGAAAAACTATACGCTCTATGAAGCTAAAGGATGTGAGAAATGTTCAGGTTCAGGCTATAAAGGAAGAATCGCCATTCATGAAGCACTCTATTTTACCACACCGTTAAAACAAATTATCCTGCGTTCGGGGGATTCGGTTGATGAAGAAAAAATCCGTGCGCAGGCAAAGAAAGACGGGACACTTAATTTGCGTGAATGCGGTATTGAAAAAGTAAAACTTGGGCTCACTTCTTTTGAAGAAGTAATTGCCGGAACAATGGAAGAATAACTATGATTGATGATCTAAAAAAGATTTTTGCAAAATTTCTCATTAACGTTCCCGCTATGTTGTTAGGGCAAGACCGCACAAGTTATTTTGTAGAAAAATTTTCTCAGTTTACAAATGACGAGAGAGTTTTGATGCAGAAATTTATAGTTAAAGTTTTAACTTTAATGATTGAGCGCGAAGCTTCCGATATTGAAATAGGCGGATCCGGCAGTGATGGTTTTACATGGATGAGAATTTTTGGAAAGAAAGAAAGAGTTATTGATCTTCCAAAATTTACCTTAGATGAAGCCGCTCTCTTAATTTTAAGCATGCTTAATGAAAACCAGCGGCGTTACTTAATGGTTACAAAAAGTATAGATTTCAGTTATACGTTTGTATATGAACGGAAAATGGAAAATGTAAGATTTAGGGCTACCTGTTATTTTGATTTGGATCATATTACCCTAAATATGCGCGCCATTGCTTCGAAAGCCCGTACTTTTGAATCTTATGAGTTTCATCCGGCTTTAACAAAGGTATTAAGTCATCAATATTTTAAATATGGTTTAACCCTTGTTACCGGAATTACCGGATCGGGAAAATCCGCAACTCTTGATGCAATTATCGATTATCATAATAAACTTGATGCAACACATATCATTATTATTTCTTCTCCGATTGAGTACGTACACAAATCGGATAAGTCAATCGTCAAGCATCGCGAAGTTGGAAAAGATGTTCTAAGCTTTAAAGAAGGCGTTACTCAAGCCTTGAGACAGGATCCTGACATTATTGTTATCGGAGAAATGCGAGACTCTGATACTATTATGGCGGCGCTTGAAGTTGCCGATACAGGGCATAAGGTTTTTTCAACACTGCATACGTCTTCCGCAGTTGAATCAATTGATAGAATTGTTGCCGAAGTTCATCCAACGGAACAAGAACGCGTACGCAACCGGTTGGCGGATGTTTTGACTTCTATTATTTCGCAAAAACTTGTTACTACTGTTAATGGAAAACTGATTCTTGCAAAAGAAATTTTAATTGTTAATGCCAATGTGCGCGCAGCAATTAAAAACAATAACACCAGTGAAATTTATATGATGATCAATCAAGGTGGACCAGCAGGCATGAACACTTTGGAACAAGATTTAAAGCGGTTATATTTGATGAAGAAAATTAGTTTAGATTCGGCAATGGCATTTGCCAACAATAAAACCAGAATGCAACAAATTCTTTCGGCTTAAACCATGAAACCACTTGTTTGTTTATATTGTGAAGGCTCCGATTCAAAAATTGCCGTGGTTACTAAAGAGAATAACCAAATAAAAATTCTCCGTGCAGCGTCAGTTGATGTGATGGGGTCCACGCAGACCGCAAGCGAAGCGAATGCCGAATCAGTTCAAATGATTGCCGAAGAATCCGGGATACAAATTGATTCGAGCGGTAGTGCAAATTTAAATATGCATGGATTTTCTTCCGGCGGCGTATTTGAAAGTTTGGTCAATGCAGAAATGCGCGGAATTAAATTAAACACATGTGAATTTATTCCGGTGCTAACAGAACCTTCCATCTTTTATCAAATTATTCCTAAGCGAATAACGGAAATCCGTGTTAAAACGGATGTTTTAAAAGATACTATCATTCAGTCTGACCGCCCTTTTGACCGCAACAATGTTGGCTTAACTGATTTAGCAGACGGTAATTCCCTGGCTTCATTTTTAGCTCAGGAAGTAACATGCTTTAAAGTAATTAACAACCTGGCGAAGTATAACGGGAAAAGGGTTTATAAAATAACTTCGGTAAAATCAGCGGAACTTTCGCTTGCTTATTATGTTGCCAAAAAGAAAAAGTTTTTTCCGGATGATTATTCTTTAATTGTTTACATTGGTAAAGAATACAGCAAACTTATTTTTTTGCAAGGAAGAAAATTAAAACATATCGGCGCCACACTTGATTTAGGAACCGCCAATTTACATACCTACGACGTTTACTTTTCCAAAATATTGTTAGAAATGGAGAACGGCGGTATTCCGAATCTCGATAACATTGTAGTTTGCGGTGAAGATGATTCGGAAAATTTAATTCTTTCTTTCTACGGTACATTTCCCGAAGCAAACGTTAGTAAACTTGATTTTGATAATATTGATGTTTCTTCTTTGAGTGAAGATTCACGAACAAAAATATCTTCATTCAGCGTTCCCATTGCTGCGGCACTTGAATATTTTGATGAGATTTCGAAAGAAACCACAGGCATAAATCTTCTGCCGAGATATATCCTTGAAGAACAAAAAGTTTTTCAATTTGGATGGCACGGGTACCTTGTTCTACCACTCCTCTTTTTAGCGGCGTTTTATTTAACTCTCAACATTTTAAATAAACAAATTGAAATAAATAAATTAAAAAGTGAAATTCAATTTCAAACCGAATTAAAGCGGCAAAACATTTCCACCTTAATGGAGATAGACAATTTATCAACCCGGATCAATAATTTTGATCAAACACAAGCTATCCTTGACTCAGCCGCAAAGGGAACAGGGATTTGGAACAAACTTCTTTTTAATCTTTCTGATTTTGTCGGGAAGAAAAAATCTTTTTGGGTTAGGAACATTGTGCTTCCGGATAGCTCCGTTGTTACCATTGATGGACATGCAATCAATAGAAAAGTGCTTACTAAATTTGCAACAGGATTTCAAACTGCAACATTGCAAAATATTACGTATGATCCCATCCGGGATGAAGACGCCTTCCGCTTTGTGATAACAATAAAAAAAGATGAACTGCTGAAGGCTCCGCATGAATAGAAAATTAAAAAATACTTTTGCTCTTTTGGGAGTGCTTCTTTTACTCGGAGTAATAGGCTTCGGCTATATTTATATATTCCAAAAACCGTCTTTAAAAAGTAAAACTACTGAATTGGCTTCTTTGAAAGCGTTAAGCTACGATCCGAACGTTCTTAATCAACAATTAAAAGAAAAAATAGTTAAAGCGGCGAAATTAGATTCTATTCTTGCAGCAAGAAAATTTAATATTCCCAAAAATCTCTCGTCGTTAAAATTTTATGATTTTCTTAATCTACTCAGCACACGTTTTTCGGAAAGGGCAAAATTGAATATTGAATATATTGCACAGAAAACCGATAAAGAATTTCTTTATTTTGATTACCGCGTCAGCGGATACGGAAGCTACAATGATCTTTTTCAATTGATTTACGGAATAGAAGAGAGTAAAGAACTTAAAAAAATTACTAAAATGAATTTAAGTAACTATGTTCTTGCCCCTGATAATGAAGCACCGGAATTTTTGATTAATTTTACAATGAATGTTTCTGTTTACTTTTCGTCTAACGATAGATATGCTACGGCAACATATACAGAAAACAACTTGAGCGCTCCTAAATTGTACGATATCTTTTATCCCTTGATTCGAACAGAAATTCCTCCGAACTCTCGAGGTTTGCTTGATGTTCAGGGAGCTAAATTACTTGCATTAGTGCCGGACGGAGCTTTTCTTGCCGATGCCCGCGGTAATTCGTTCTTACTTATTGAAGGAGACGAAGTTTATCTTGGTTACTTAACCACCGTTGATTATACGTGGAAAAAAGTTACTTTCGTCCTCAATAAAGGTGGAATTGTTGAAACGGTTGTCTTAAATTTAGATAAGTCTTTAAGAAAATGAAACCAGAGATTTCTATGAAAACATTAATTATTATTTTTGCCCTTGTGCTAAGTCAATTTGGTTTTGCACAAGATCCATCAGAGCGAGATTTTAAGGGATATACATCTCCCGATGAGCTTGTTACGCTTTCTGCAAATCTTCCATTCTCAAGCGCTATCGAATTACTCAGTAAAGTAAGCGAATTGAAATCGGGAAGAAAAATAGTTTCCACCATTGAACGAACAGATCCGATCGGTGTAGAAATTCCTAGTATGCCTTATGAAAAAGCTCTCCTTATTATTGTACAATATGCCAATTTGGTCCTCGAAAAAAAGGAAGATGTTTACATTATAAAAAGGAGACCTGATCCGCTGGCAAAAGGAGAAGACGATGTTTTTGTTGATGCCAACACAAGAGAAGTTAAAATTTCAGCGGTCTTTTTTGAAATGGATACCGACGGATTAAAAGAACGCGGCATCAATTGGCAATTTCTTCTTAGCAAAAAGGGTTTGGATGTTGGAACGGGAATTACAACAACCGGACCTGCAAATGCAACAAATGCAGCCTCATCAGCAGGAACAACAAGTGATGCGGTAATTACAAGCACCAATTCTTTTTCAGCCGGTAGTTTTTTTGGAGAAGCAGTCTCTCTTTTTAGATTTATCGAAAGCGAAAAGTTAGGCGAAGTAATTGCAAGCCCTAACATTACCGTCCGCGATAAAAAGGAGGGATTTATTCAAGTTGGTTCCGATTTTTCAATTAAACAAAAAGATTTTGCCGGAAATGTGATAGATGTTTTTTTTCAAACCGGTTCAATAATTAGAGTAACTCCGAGAATTTTTACTGATCAAGGAATCGATTATGTACTCCTGAAATTAGAAGTTGAACGTAGCACAGGTTTTCCCTCCGCATTGACAACTGAAATTCAAAAAACAAAAGCAACCACGCAAGTGCTGATGCTTAACGGTGAAGAAACCGTAATCGGCGGGCTGTTTTTAAATGAACTAAAAACCGAACGGATCGGAATTCCTTTCTTAAAGGATCTTCCGTGGTGGGTTTTGGGAATTCGGTACATAACCGGAAGTGATAAAATTACGGTTACAAAAAAAGAATTGGTAATAGTAGTTAAGGTTGATTTGGTACCGACTTTAAAAGAACGTCTCGCTTTTCCGAATGGAGAAAATGTGATTAAGCAAGAAGTAGATAGTTACCGGAATAAAGTGAAATATTACAATTTCGATTTAGAAAATAAAGAAAAGTAGGAGAGTCATGGAATCAATTTTAATTGTCGATGACGACCTTAATCTTTGCAAGGTTTTAGCAGAAGAGTTATCTGAAATCGGATATTCTACCCAATATGTCACTTCAGCAGATGCTGCTTTAGCTTACATACAGCACGAATCTATTGAGCTAATGCTCCTCGATTTAAAAATGCCTGAGAAAGATGGTTTCGAAGTTTTACGTGAACTAAAAACGCAGACCGTTCGCTTTAAAGTGATAGTGTTAACTGCTTACGCTGATGTTGTGAGCGCCATGGAAGCCGCCCGCATGGGGGCAACGGATTTTATTTCGAAACCGTATGATTTTGACGAACTGCTTATTACTATCCGAAAAGTTTTACAAAAGGATGCGTGATTGAATGAAAATTAATTACCGTATCATATTAATAAATGTTGTTATAGTTGCGGTAATTCTTGGCGCTTCCGGTTCAGCGTTCTATACCATAATGTATAATGTACTTACTTCTCAACAATCCAAGCAACTGCTTACTTCCACAAACGATTTTGCCTTTTTATTTCACAACGTTTCAAAAGAAATTGATGATGCGTTTTCTCTGTTTCTAAATAAGTATGAAAAAAAACCCTTCTCGAACGAAGCGATTTCCGTTTATAAAAATCTGGATTTTGTAATTAAGTTGAATCCTGATTCATCATTTAATAGAGACGCAATGGCGTTCAATAATAAAGAAATTATTTTCCCTAAAAATAGCGCAAAGGTCTCCACTTTTTTTTTATCGAATCCGCTGATTTTTTTTAATATCAATACGACTTCAAAAGGCGAAACTTATTTTTACGGCAGAAATCTTTCGAAAGATTTCTTAAATGAACTATCGGGAAAGATCCGCGCTGAAATAGCAATTTATTACGACAACAATGTTGCCGAGTATTCCAACGAAACCCTTAATCAGAAATATTTCTTCAATATTACCGAAGCACACAACAAGCTCTCTTCAAAAAATAATTACGATATTTTTACTCAGGAAACGGAAACTTCATATTTTCTTGCCGCCGTTTACAAACTGAAAGAACCTTTTTTATCGAAAGAAAATATCGGCGCTATAATTTTTACAACAATTAATGAAACACAAAACCTTAAAACCAACCTGAAAAATATTTTGTTGATTTTAGGGGGCGCAGGTTTATCTCTTTCAGTTATTTTAACCCTTTTATTAACAGGCAGTATAAGAAGGCAAATACACTTACTAACCGAAGCAACGGAAATTACAAAAACCGGGAATTTCACCACTCGTATGATGGTTGAAACTAATGACGAACTCGGCGCTCTTGCTCTTGCTTTTAATAAAATGCTTGATGAACTTGAACGGAAAGAAAAAGCCAAGACGGAGTATTCTGATTTTATCACGATGATCAATCAGAACCCTTCGCTAAAAGACATTTCGGATTCTTCGCTGAAGAAAATTATTCGTATCACTGAATTTAATATCGGCGCAATTTATTCAGTTATTGACGAACAGATTGTGCAAGTTGGTTCCTTTGGTGTTGGTGAAAATCATTTTGCGTTAAAAGAAAAATCCGAACTATTCAAACCGCTGATTGAAAAATTAGAAATGGTTGAAATCATTTTTAACGAAGACCCACCGGTTATCTCCTCCGGATTAATGCAGATCAATTTAAAATATCTTCTCATGCTTCCGATTGTTTATAACAAAAAAACCATCGGCATTCTTGAACTTGGTTCCGTAAATAAACCAACTCAGGAAGCAAAAGAATATCTTGAATTGATTAAAGAACAGCTTGCCATCGGCTTAACAAATGCAATTGCTTTTGTGCAGATGGAAAATTTGGTGTCGGAATTGAAACAGTTGAATGAAAATTACCAGAAGCAGAATGAACAAATAAAATCACAGAATGAACGATTAGTGGAATTGCATACAGCTCTTTCGCAAAAAGCAAGCGAGCTTGAA
This sequence comes from Ignavibacteriaceae bacterium, assembly GCA_023231105.1. GTDB lineage: Bacteria > Bacteroidota > Ignavibacteria > Ignavibacteriales > Ignavibacteriaceae > UBA1563. The sequence goes on from JALNWB010000009.1 coordinate 27,410, forward strand.
ATTCAGAAACAAAAAGCCGAAGAGTTGACGCAGCTAAAATCTCACTTCCTTGCAACCATGTCGCACGAACTTCGTACCCCGATGAATGCAATTCTCGGATTAACCGAATTAGTATTGGAAGATAAATCGGTTTCTTCTAAAAACAGTGAACGGCTTTCCGTTGTATTGCGCAGCGGCAAGCGGTTGTTAAATTTGATTAATGATATTCTCGATCTATCTAAAATTGAATCGGGAAAGATGGAAATAAAATTTGAGAATTTTATTCTTGATGATCTGCTTGATGAACTAAATGCTTCATTTACAAACCTGGCGAAAGATAAAGATATTGAGCTTCGCATCGTTAATAACACGGAAGAGAAACTTTATCTTACCACAGACCGGACAAAACTTTTGCAAATATTAATTAATCTTGTTGGTAACGCAATAAAATTCACCACGGAAGGTTTTGTAGAAATTCGCGTAACATTAATGCAAAATAGTTTATTGAAAATTGAAGTTGAAGACAACGGCATCGGCATTTCTTCCGAACAGCAGAAATTTATTTTTGAAGAATTTCGTCAAGCAGATGCATCAACCACAAGAAAATTCGGCGGTACGGGGCTTGGGCTTTCCATCTGCAAAAAATTTGCCGAAATGCTTAAAGGAAATATCACCGTAAGAAGTCAGTTGACTAAAGGATCAATCTTTACGGTTGTTCTGCCTGTTGAAGTTGTTCATCTAATTCAAAAAAAACAGCCGGATGAAAATATGGTTAAAACATTTGATGATGCCGAACACAACCCTGTTCTTATCATAGAGCATCAGCAGAATATTCGTCAAATGATAGCAAATTACGTTAACAGCAAAGGCTATGATACTATTTTTGCAGAAAGCCATGACCAATGTTTATCCCTTGCACAAAGAACGCTTCCATTCGCTCTTCTGCTTGATACTTCTTTCCCTGCTTTAAATTTCTGGAAAATAATTTATGCTCTGCAAGCCGATGTTGCTACAAAAAACATCCCGGTCATTTTTTATTCCACTAATGACGAGAAAAAAAACGGCTTTGCTCTTTCGCCAAATGAAATTCTCGTTAAGCCATTAGTCCAAGCATCAATTACAAAAACGGTACAACATGCAAAGGAGTTAATTCATAAAGATGAACTAAGTTTTGCACTACTCGATGATGAAACGAGTGAAAATCTTTTCTCTACTTTAAATTTGAAAATTCACCGGTATGATCAGTTGGAAAAATTTAGTTTTGAAGAAGATGTAATATTTGTTAATCCTTTTTATAAAGAAGGAAATGCGCTAAAAAAATGTTCGGAAATGTTCCATTCATCGGAAGGATTTCAAAAATTACTTTTCTTTCTTCTGCCTGAAAATATTTCAGAAGAAGAAATTAAATCCGGACAGAAAATACTAACATGGTTAGCCGGCACTTCAAAAGGAAATGCGTACGAAATTTTGAAAATAATCCGTAATGGTTTTTATTTCCTTGAACGGGAAAAACAAAAGAATATTCCTGTGTTTGAGGAAGAAAAAATTGAAACCGGGGAGATAGCTGAACTTAAAAAAGAAAGAATGTACGGAGAAAATTATGCCGGAGAAGTTTTAATTGTTGACGATGATCCCGACAGCCTTTTTACCATCAATGAAATAGTGCAGAAATGCAATTGCACTACTATCCTGGCAAAAAACGGTAAAGAGTGTTTGGAGATTCTTGAAAAACAAAAACCTGATGTCATCCTTTTAGACATTATGATGCCCGTTATGGACGGGTTTCAAACCTTAAAAGCGATTAAAGAAAAATCCGGGTTTAAAGATATTCCTATTATAGCAGTTACTGCAAAAGCCATGATCGAAGACCGGGAAATAATTTTAAAACAAGGATTTGATAGTTATATCACAAAGCCGATTAATTCAGGCGTTCTTGCTTTTCGCTTAACAAAAGCATTAACAGAAAAAAAAGCAGCACAGCATGAAAAAGATCTTAGTCATAGATGATCAGCCGGAAAACATTTTTTATTTGCAAGACAGGCTTCAAAAAGAAGGATTTACGGTTATTTCTGCTAACAGCGGAAGAACCGGTATTGAAGCGGCTATAACGCAATTACCGGATTTGATCCTTCTTGATATTATGATGCCGGAAATTAGCGGGCTTGAAGTCTGCCGTTTTTTAGTGCAAGACTCCCGCACCTCCCGAATTCCGATTATTCTCGTTACCGCCAAAACCTCCGCAGAAGATATGCGTGAGGGATTACAAGCCGGTGCTGTGGATTATATCAAAAAGCCGATAAACAAAATTGAATTGCTTGCGCGCGTTAATTCAGCTTTAAAGGTAAAGGAATCTCAAGACCTATTTCTGGAAGTTGAAAAGATGAAAACTTTTACCGCAACGGTTGTTACCGCAAATCATAAAATAAAACAACCGTTAACGCTTATCAAACTTTCGCTTACCGCTATTAAACGAGAATTGCATAAAGAGGAAATAAACAAAGAAGCAATCGGTAACAAGATGAAATATATAGAAATTGCCGTTGGTGAAATCAATGATATTTTGGAATTGTTAAATCAAGTTGAAAAACCAATTTTTGCAGATTATGTCGGCGATATCAAAATGATCGATATCGGGGATGGGGAAAAACCGTTACAATAATTTTTTTACAGTTGCGAGCATTGTGTCAAAATCATAAGGCTTATTTACCACTGCTTGAATCATAAGTTCATTGAACTCTGTCTTCTCAGCAAATCCCCTACTTCCGGAAGATAAAATTATTGGAATTTTAATACCAAGTTTTCTAATTTGCTCAATACATTCCACACCGTTCATTTCCGGCATGTTATAATCAATAATTGCCAGATCAGCTTTTATTTCACCTAAAACTTGAATCAACTCTTTACCGTTCGGCACTTTAACAACATAAAAATCGTTCGATTCTAAAAGTTCGGCTAATAAATCCTGGAGCATTTCCTCGTCATCGGCGAGCAAAATAATTTTTTCCGAAATTTTCTTTTCAACGGTGGGAGAGTCATCGTAAGCCGGTAAATAAATATCGAAACAAGTTCCTTCGTTTAGCTTGCTCGAAACTTGAATTATTCCGCCGTGAGCTTTAATTATTCCGTAAGAAATATAAAGTCCCAGCCCTGAACTACTTTCACCACCTTTAGTTGTAAAATAGGGATCAAAAATTTTAGAAAGATTTTCTTCGTTTATCCCGCAGCCGTTATCCTTTACGGAAAAGCAAACAAAATTTCCATTCGGTAAAAAAGGAAACACATGAGCGTTACTTTTAAGAACGGAAACATTTTTAGTGGAAAGAGAGATCGAACCGTCTTTGCCGACTGCATCGCGAGCATTAATACAGAGGTTAAGAAGCACCTGGTAAATTTGCGTGCTGTTCCCTATTAATTGGTAAATCTCGTCGCTTAGATGAACCGGAAAATTTATTGAGGCCGGAAACGTTTGTTTAACAACTCCCGCAATTTCTTTTACTAATTGATTCGGAGAAAGAATTTCCTTTTGCTTCGGTTTCGGTTTTCCGTAAGAAAGAAGTCCGGACGTTAAATCTTTAGCCCGTACAGAGCAACTTTCAATATTTTCAACTAATCGAAGGGCATCCTCGTTAGAAGAAACTCTTTTCTTTAAAAGATTTACACTTCCAAAAATACTTGAAAGAAGATTGCTGAAATCGTGTGCAATTCCGCTCGTTAATTTGCCAAGCGATTCAAATTTTTGTTTTTGAATAAGCTGCGTTTCAATTGCTTTATTCAGTTCAAGCGAGCGGATAATTTTTACCGAGCTGACGAATAATCCGGCAGAATAAACTGCATATTCTTTTTCATCATCGGAAAACGGCTTGATGTTTCTTCCGATAAGTAATACAACTTTTTCACCGATTTGAATTTCAAAAGGAAGAAAAAGAACATGCTCAACTTGAAGAAGCGCAGATAAACTTTTCGTTATTACCGGACTGACTTCTTTCGATAGTAATAATTCATTCTTAATAAAAGATTGCTGTAGTTCGTCTTCGGAAAAATTATTACTTAGACGAGAATAGATAATTTGAAGATGTTCATCTTTTAACGAAATGAACATTTCAACCTCAGTCTGAAGTTGAAAACAAATTTTTTCCCCGATCAATTTTGCAGAAGTTGTTTGATCTGTCTGGTTTGCTAAACCGGATAAGAGTTCGGAATAAAATTTTTCGTTTTTCACATTATTACTACCGGTTAGTTTATATCCCTTTTTCCAAATGGTATTTTTTAATTTTCGAATAAAGAGTTTTTTGGCTAATTCCTAATTGTGCTGCTGTTCTTGTTCTTTCCCAGCCGTTCAGTTCAAGGACTTTTAGAATATGTTTTTGTTCGAGATCATCAATTGATAATTCTTCCGCATAGCTTTCGCCATGATTTTCCGGGACCGCAAACTCTGTGTGTTTCTTTTTTTTCGTGGAAAGAAAAAGAATTTCCGGATGGATGATGTTGTCATCTGAAAAAATAATAGCCCGTTCAATGATGTGTTCCAATTCTCTGATATTTCCCGGGAAATCATATCGCATTAACGCTTCGATGGCTGTTTCATCAAACTTACGCGGCGAGCGGATTGGTGATTTTGATTCCAGGAAAAAATTTGCAAGCGTTAGAATATCCTCTTTCCTCTCGCGTAACGGCGGAACCACAAGGGTAATAACATTTAAACGGAAGAGTAAATCTCTTCGAAACATTTTTTTGTCGATTTCTTCTAAAAGATTTTTATTTGTCGCTCCAATAACACGCACATCAGAGGAAAGTGAATTCACTCCACCAACGCGCCGGTATTCACCATTTTCTAAAAAACGCAGCATTTTGGGTTGGATGTTTAAACTCATTTCACCTATTTCATCAAGAAACAAAGTGCCGCCGTTTGCAATTTCCACAAGTCCCGGCTTCGAAGTTTTTGCGTCGGTAAAAGCTCCTTTTTCATAACCGAAAAGTTCACTTTCAATAAGCTGGTCGGGGAGCGAGGCGCAGTTAATTACCACAAACGGTTTATTTCTTCTTGCGGAATGTTGATGAATAAAATCGGCGAGCAATTCTTTTCCGGTACCGGTTTCCCCTTCAATTAAAATATTTGATTCCGACTTGGCGGCTTTTTCTGAAAGTTGAATCAATTGATTTAGTACCGGGCTGTTGCCTATAATTCTGCTTGCGCGATGCGCCTTAGCTTGTTTGGTTAACGCTTCATTTTGAAAGAGAAGATCGCGGTGTTCTAATGCCCGTTTTAAAGTAAGCAAAAGTTCATCGAAGTTGTAGGGTTTGGTTATAAAATCATATGCGCCAAGTTTGATGCAGTCAATGGCTTTTCGTATTTCGGTGTCGGCCGTAAGGATAATTACTTGTATAGACGGATAATATTCTTTAACGAATTTCAAAACATCTTCTCCCTGCATAATCGGCATTTTAAGATCAAGCAGAAGAAGATCATAATTTTTTTTCTTCATGTTTTCGATGGCGTATTTACCGTCATAAACCATATCAATTGAAAAAAACTTTTCAACTAACTGCTCCTTTAAAAGGTAACAGATGGTTTCATCGTCATCGCAAACAAGAATTTTGGGATTCGTATTCATTATTTTAATTATTACTCGTTACAAAAATAACAAATCCTATAGAACTGAAAACTTTTTTTGATAAATAACTGCGTGTGGAAAGAGATAACTGCCTGCAGAAAATACTTCAGGCAATTGAGTAGATTTTTCAGGCAAAAAGCCGGAAGAAATATGTGAAAACAATCGAAAAAGAAAGAAATTAAGTGGCATAGTTTTGGTTGATTTACTTTCGGAAATAATTATACGTTTATTAACTAAAAAAGGAACTAAAATGAAAAGATTTTTATTCTTACTTGTTGGCTTGATGTTTTTTGTGGTATCCGCAAGTGATGCTCAAATTAATCCGCCGAAAAATGTAAATGCTTCAGTGGTTTCATCTATGATGAACTCTTTGTCGGTTGTACTTACCTGGGATAAGCTTGATGCAACAAATTCTATGGCTTTCAACTTTACTATTTATAAAAAGAATGGGGCAATCTCTGATTCCGGAAAATTTGAAAAAGTATGGGTAACCCGTGAAAATAAATTTGTAGATCACAAAGTAGAATTTGGGAAGAAATACTCCTACTATGTTACCACCGTTTCCAACAATCAAGAAAGCGTTCCATCAGACACAGTCGAGATTGAAGTAACTCAAGCAAATGATATAGTTGCAAAAGTTAACGGAACTGTTTTTGACGAAACTTCTTTAAGTCTGCTTGGCAGAGCAAGAGTTGCATTTTTGCCGGCTTCATTTATGGCAGGTCCACCATCATTTGCAGTAACCGACTCGATGGGTTCTTTCAAATTGAAATTGAGACCTGGGGAATATCTAATTTTTATTGAAGCGGAAGGCTATTTGCCTGAATTTTTTGATAATGTTCAATCAATGCAGTTGGCGACAAAAGTAACTTTTAAAAGCGGAGATTCTTTATCATTTAATTTTGGATTAAAACAGCGTGTTAAACCAACGATATATTCTCTTTCCGGTTCGGTAAAAGATGTTTCGGGTAATCCAAAGACTGCCTGGATTACGGCACTTTTGACTAATAGAAACTTTAACCACATGCCTGATCTTCACGGACATAGCGTTACCGTAAGAACCGATGAACTTGGGAATTTCAAAATTTTTGCAAAAGAAAACGATACCATAGTTTTGTTTATTAATCCAACCGATCATTCGTTGCAAAAACAATACTATAATAATAAAGCCACCTTTGATGCTGCAGATAGAATAGTAGTTTCGCAAGACATTACCGGTCTCGATATTACTCTTGCTTCAAAAGTTGTTTATGCTAACAGTATCACCGGCGTTGTAACTGATTCTTCTTCCTCTTCACCGCTAAAAGCAATGGTTTATGTTTATAAGAAGAAATCAAATATGCATGAAGGTTCGCGAAATTTTGTTCTTTCCGACAGTTTGACCGGAAGTTATACGCTTTCCAATTTAGACCCGGGCACTTATTATTTATTAGCTGCAGCGAGAGGTTACCGCCCTACATTCTTTAGATATGACGGAACTTCAACTCGTAATTGGAAAAATGCTGATTCAATTGTCGTAACCGAAAATACAGTTTTGAACAATATAAACTTTGCTTTACATAAATTCAGTGCTACCGGTAATGCAATCGTATATGGAAACATTGTTGATGATAATGGACTAAATGTTGAAGGCGCGGTTGCTTCAATGGTTGATGAAAACGGCGAAGTTCTGAATTCGACAATATCCGATTTGGATGGTTCGTTTATGCTTGATGGACTTTCATCCGGCAGTTATCAATTAGTTTTTTCGGCGGTTGATTATAACGTTGCAGTTACAAATAATGTAACATTAGAAACCGCAAACAATTATTTGAATGTTGATGTCGTTTTGGCGGCAGACGCTTTAACGTCTATCCAGTCCGAAAAAAATATGGTTACTAATTTTGCTTTAAGCCAAAATTATCCGAATCCGTTTAATCCGAGTACGGTAATTAGTTACCAACTTCCTTCAAGCGGATTTGTAACGGTAAAAATATATAATGTTATCGGTAAAGAAATTGCAACACTTGTAAATGAGTTTCAACAAAGCGGAAACTACTCAAAAGAGTTTTCTGCAGGTGGACTAAATTCCGGTGTTTATTTCTATACCATTAAAGCCGGAAATTTTTCCGCCACGAAGAAAATGATTCTAATTAAATAAAAAAGATTGCCTCCTCTCTAAAAAGAGGAGGCATCTTAAATAACTAAAAATAAAAAAAGGAAATCAAAATGGTAAACACAAAAAATCTCTTGTTGAAAATATCAACAGCGGTATTTGTTTTGTTTATTGCGACTTTTATTGGATGTAATAATTCTCCTACCGGGCCAATAGACAACTCAGAACCAACGACCAATAATGCCGCATTAGAAAAGATAACCCTTGAGGATTCCGCAATCGCTTCATTTGAACCAAATTATAATGAAGAAGGAATGATGGATTTGATGAATCCTCTGGGTTTAAGAGAAACTACTTCGGAAATTTTCCCGGTTAAAGTCGGCAGAAAAATTACATCGGTTACAAGAACTTTCACGGTTACTCAGCTTACGGATACAACCGCTGAGGGGAGCTTAGTGCTTGTCTTTACCGGAAATCTTCTTATCGGTGCAACTAAAGATACTTCTATAAAATCAATTGATACGGTCATCGCAAAACCGTTTGTAACTACCGTTGAACGGAATATTAAGTTTGTAAAAGTAGCAAACACTATTTACCCACGGATGAACTGGAGAATCTCTGCATCATCGGTATCAAAAGGCGGAACAAACAGCGTTAACATCTTTATTAAAAGCGTTATTGCGTACTTTCCTTCCGGCGATTCAATCTCAATTACCGATCCGTTAAACTATTATTTCTCACATGGATTAGGAAGGATGAAACATATGCCGTCAATCTCGACGAATCAGGACGTTACCCTTAAGGTTGAGGTTTACAGCGTTTATAAAACAGATGATTTTGTTTCATTAACTTATGGCGCAGGTTTCGGTATGATGAAGTATCGCGCAAAGAAAAAATTTGTATTGGTTTCCGATGACGGATTTGGAAATAAAGTTTATTCTCTAACTTATAGAGCTCATCCGGCAATAGGACATTCCCACACGGTTATTGATGCTATGCCGGCACAAGTTATAACAGATGATGCCGCTACGGTAGAATCAAGCGCTTGGGGATTTCCATACATAGTTAAATAGTTCTTTCTAATAATGTTGTGGATGTTGTTGCTGCAGGTTCTGCCTCTGCCTGCAGTAACTTTTTTAATGGTGTTTTTATAATAGTGTAAAACATTCGACTTTTGTAATAGCAATTATTCTCTTATTTTTAAGATGCAAAACGTGCAGCAAATAAATTATTCAATGAAAAAATACTTTCAACATATTATCCTTTTTCTTTTTACGGCGTACTTTTTCGGATGCGGAAAACCTGGTCCGACAGAAGTGGTGAATGATCTTCCAAACGATGAAACACCGCTGCAGATTGAAGTGCTCGCAAAAAATCCGGAAGATGCTCTTTATAAAAACGGGTATGATTCTACCGGGTTGTTAATTCCACCGCCATCGACAGATGTTTTTTTGTTTATAAGCAAGAATATAGTGTCGCAACAATCTCTTTCCATTAGTTATGATATTGCCCAAGTCTTCTTTTTCGATAAAAACAGTCCGGTTATTTTACCCGATGGGAAAAGGTATGGCTTTCACATGAAAAAAGTTATCCCTCCGAAAATTAATTCCGTACAAACAAAAGAAGTTTCTCATATCATTCACTCTGGAATGGGATCTTCTGTAAAAGAGACTGTCCTTGGTCCAAAGTACATGCTCAGTAGAACAGGAATTTTGGGCGACTCACTTTCCTTATCCTATAAGTCTTTGGTTAAATTTGAATATAGAAAAGGGATGATGAATACCGTCCCCCCAGTTGAATTTACTGTTGAAATGCCGGATCAAATAATTGGAAATGTGACCGTTACTCAAAATGGCAAGGGAGAAAAAATTTTATTGCTTGAATGGAATAAGGGAACGAAAGATTCGGTTGAAATTATTATCGGCGGAAAATTAAAAAGTGAAAAAGCTGCAACTGCATTTTTTAAACTTCACGTAAAAGATAACGGACGGGTAATAATTCCCCCTCAATTAATAAAAGCTATTCCGAAAGATCGGTTTGACCGGTTAGTCTTTTCGTTTGTAAGGAACGCGGTTTCCCGGCGAGTTGAGCAATCGTTTGAATTTTTTACAGTTATTCAAAACACCCACAGCATTATTATAGATTATCCTTGAGAAAAGCGGCAAGTTACTTTATACTTTTTTTTTATATTTTTTTAGGAGAAGGATTTTCACAAGAATCCTTTTCCTTAAATGGATTTAAAAGCCATATGAATAAAGATTTTATCTTTTCGGCAGAAAGCAATCCGACTGATTTTTCATTAGTGAAAGATTGGTCTATCGGAATATCGCTCGGAAGTGAATTTGCTTCTCAAGCTACTTCCAATGTTTATGCCTTTGGTATAGCTAAAACCTTTGGAAGCTCAAATCTTTATTTCCGGTATTCGCCTGGATTTTTTAAACAATTTGTTCTTACAAAAAATCAAGCGATAAGCGGAAGCGATACTTCCTATATTCCTCTAAAAACGAATTTGAAGTACCAGGAATATTTTTCTACCGGCTATTCATACAGGTTTACCGATAACTTAAGTGGAGGATTTACGCTGCGGTATTTCGTTCAACAATTCAGCCAGGAAGAGGTTGGAGCCGTTTATTCCGATTCTCTCTACTTAATTAAAGAGAGCGCTACGGAAACAATGAAGTTGTGGAACATGCAGTTTGGCGCTGATTATCTTTTTACTCCTTCACTTCGTTTATCACTTTCCGCTTCAAATTTTATTAATATGAAAAACGGTTCGTTGAGCGAAACAAATAAAGCATTCGAATTACAGACTCCTAAAAACGTTCGCGCCGCAATCTATACCCAGCCATTCGCCAATGTTGAAGTGAACCTTCTCTATGAAACCATCAAAGCGATGCAAGTTTCAGTTGGAAAAACTTTTTTGTTCGATAAATTTTCTTCCTCTTTAGACTGTACATATTTTTCTGATTTTTCTCTTAACGGTATTCAACCCTCATTATCCGTTCAGTATGGGAATATATGCGCTTCGGTTTCGGGAGTAATATATTTTTCAGAAATTCACAAAACCGCTTCGCTGGCAGATTTAACATCAACCGGAATTTCCAATCTTGTGAACAATAAATACAGCAGCAATAAAGTAATGGTAAACCTTTCGTATCTCTTAAATACTAAACAGGAAAAGTTAGTGCAATTTGTTGATGTAACGGTTGCAAATTCTATCTTCCCCACTTTTACCGAGCGGTTTGTTGATGAACCTTTTGCTGTTGCCCGCGTTGTAAATTTATCCGACAAACCGGTTTCCGTAAAGCCAAGCAGCAAGATTGATAAAATAAATTCCGAGTTGATTTATTCTCCCAATGTTTCGATACAGCCGAAGGATACTGCCTCTATTCCGTTCTATACCGTCGTTTCGGAACAGTACTTCTCTCCGAAACATGAAATTTCTTTCGCCAATTTTTATCTTACTACAGAAAATCGTGATGCCGATGATGAAGTACAAAAACCAATCCTTATTAATTCGTCAAATGCATGGAACGGCGAAGTAAGTAATCTGCGGTATTTTGTTAAAAAGGATTTTGATTTTTCTGCCATAACCGCAAAACGTCTTCTTTCAAAATATAAAAATGAATTAGACTCAGCAAACAATGCTCTAATGAATTTTCTGCAGGCAAAAATTCTTTTTAATGAAATTATTACCGGTATGCTTTATGTTGCAGACCCGATTGCCTCAAACGACCGTGTGCAATTTCCGCACGAAACTATTGATGTAAAAGGGGGAGACTGTGATGACCTTTCCGTTTGTCTCGCTTCTTTTTATGAAAGCATTGGCATCCAAACTGCGTTTGTAGATTATAGAACGAATGAACAAAGCCGGCACGTGCATCTTCTGTTTAATACAAATCTTTCTCCGGCTGAAGCAAATTTAATTACGCAAAACGATAAAAAATATTACGTCAGAAAAAACTCCTTAGGCGAAGAAAAAATTTGGATCCCGATTGAAACCACCGAACGATCCAACTTTTCTAACGCATGGGAAAAAGGAGTTGAAATATTTTCAAACGAGGCGTTTGACCAGTTAGGTCTGGCGAAAGGGACTGTTCAGATAATAGAAATTTATTAAACTTGTTTAACGAATTAGAGATACTTATGAAAAAGATAATGATAATGACCGTAGTTTTTGCTTGTTCACTTTTTGCACAATCGTACAAAGTTGAAAAAGTACAAGGTAGTGTAAAAGCATTAATTGGAAACAGCGAACAATGGATTGATGTAAAAGAAGGGACGATGGTTTCTTCTTCAACTGTATTAATGACCGATAAAAATGCATTGATTATGCTTTCCGGCAGAGGAATAAAATTTACGTTAAAACCTTCCGCGGCTTTATCGGTTAACAGTTTGAAGCGAATGACGATTGATGAACTGCTGCTTGCACTTGCTATGGAAGAAATTCTTTCAACTCCGGCGAAGAGAAAAAACGACAAGACCATAAACACGGCAATTTACGGAACCGACGAGGGAGGGATCAAAACGGCGGCGATGCCGGCAAACATTCTTGGCGATCTGAAATTAAACGGCGCCAAACAACTTGCTGATAATGGATTTAAAGAGACTGCAATTCTTGCGGCAAAAGAAACATATAGGAAATATCCCGCCACACAAAAGAATGTGGTAGCCCGTCTATTTTTTGCGGAACAGATGATGAATCTTTCTCTCTTTGGAGAAGCTTATACAGAGTTCACGGAAATTCAAAATTTACAATTGAATGATTCGCAAGCCAAAGAAGTACAAACCAAAATTGAACTGCTGAAGAAAAAACTTGCCGGGATGTAATTGGGAATGACATGTCTGAGAGATGTGTCATTTCTTGTTTTATCTGCTTTTTTTAGCTCACTTTATTTCTCTATCTTTTCATACCCTTTTTATAGAAACCTCAATTGGAGATGGTTATGAAAGTAAATACTTTTTCTAAAATATTTCTTCTGTTTTTATTTGTTGCAGCTGCTGATTTATTTCCGCAAACGGTCCCGGTAACATTTCATTTCAAACCGGAATACACCCAATTTAAAGTTTTACGTGTTGTTGGTACATTTAGTGGTTGGAATACTGCGGATGATAATTATAAAATGACTGATGCGAACGGTGACGGTGAATATGAAATCACTGTTCCGCTTGCTGAAGCAGCAACCCACAATTATAAATTTGTAATGGATGCAAGCTGGGATTTTGCTTACGGCGATCCTGATAATCCGGCTATTAATATTGCCGATAACAACAACTCTATGCTTGATGTTAAAGATCCGATGATAACGTATCTTCTCCCCCGCGGAATGAATACGAAGAATGAATTTTTTATTGATACCACAGCCGCCGGTCTTCCTATTAGAGCCATATTTGCATTCAAGCCTGAAAATCCTCTTAACCTAACAACTTTAAAAGTTACGATTGACGGTGTTGATGTTGTTAACCCGCAGCAATATTATAATTCAACGAAACAAGAATTTTTGTGTCAACCTGTTCCCGCGTTAAGTTCGGGTAATCATACCGTTTCGGTTTCAGTTTCTTCTTCTGCCGGTTCTGTTTCAAAACAATCAACGTTTACAAGATCACCCGGATTTGTTATCTATCAAGTGCCAACAGATTTTTATTTCGACAAAAACAGTTCCAAAGGATTTCTTACACAGGATGTAACCACTGTTTCCACTGTTGGTGAATTTAATAATTGGAACCAGGCGATGAATCCGATGCAAGACAACAACAACGACGGTTTGTGGGAAACTACTGTACTTATAAAAGAAGGTTCGTATCAATATAAAATGAAAATCAACAATTCGCTTTGGATAAACGATCCCGACGAACCTAAGTTTGATAATACGATGGTTAATAATCTGATAACCGTAAAAGCAGATACGATTTCAAAAATAAAACTTATTTCTCCTTCGGATGAAACTGTTTATGCAGCGGATAACACTCAAATAACTTTTAAAGCTTTTCTGCGTCCGGGAGTAAAATCTAAAGGAGTTAATCAATCAACTATTCAAGTAAAGTTGGATGATGTTTTAGCAACTTCATCTTTTCAAAGCGATAGTTCAATCGTAAACGCAAATCTAACTATTGCGGGAGAAGGACGGCACACCGTTACGGTTTCATTTACAAATGTTGAAGGAGTAACTGCACTGGAAAATTATTCGTATGGAATTTATACGGGCAAAACCGGGAAGTACATTGTAGATGCCGGTAAAGATGAACCGTATAGATATCCCGCTACCGTCAAAGATGGTTCGTGCGATATTCTTTCGGTTAAAATAGATGAAACGTCCCAGCATGATTCTTTAAAATTTGTAGTTCAAATGAGAGACGCTTCCGACAGAACAAGACTCGGTTTGATTATCGCCAATCCTACAAAAACTTTAGTAAGCGATCCGATCGGATTAGATATTAAAACTTATGAATGGCAAGGGAACGGAGTCTTTGCTTCAATCGGAGCGCCGGGGAATGCTTATGAAAGTAAGACAAAAGAAAACAGATTTATGATAAGCCGCGATCCTTTTACCGCAAGCAACGAATTGATAAAAGTGAATGGTGATGCGTTAACGAAAAAAGAATTTACATTTACAGTAAGTCTTCAATTTTTAGATAGCTTGTTAACGGGCTGGATGCAGACAAGAAATTTTTATCTCTTCTCATATCTTTCCGCCGAAGATACTACCGGAAGTTCATACGAAGTTACGATGAATGACGGTGGTTCTTATTTACCGGAAGACCCTGATATTTATGACGCCGCTTTCGTTAGAAGCGGTTCGTGGCAGAAACGGATGTTCGCAAATTATATTGCCGCAGCTGCACCGATGGGTCCAAACTATGTTTCGCTCGATGGACAAGGAAGAGGAATTTTATCGCTTAAAGCGACAGACATCTCAGACAGCCTTGCAACTTATGGTCCGGTTGTAACTATGCTTACTCCGGGTGTTGAGTATTGGTACAGAGATATTACTTTCCACGGACAGTTGAGTGATCCTACAATTCAATCAATTTCGTTTTTCTTTAACGGAGTTGAAAGTACTCAACCAGTTGTTAATGGAAAATTTTCCGTGCCTATTACGCTTGTTGACGGCGCAAACAAAGTATATGTCCGCGCTGTTAACGCGAAAGGATTTATTACCATATCAAAAGAAGTAACGTTATCGATCAATCCCGATTATACTCCGGATTTATGGATCAACGGAACTTCAAGCGGAAGACAAGTAACCTTGTGGGTAAACGGTTCATCACCTAAAGGGTTGGCTTTATCTTATTTATGGTCTCAAGAATTAACAAATCCGGCATCATCATTTGGCATTGTAACAGATACGATTCTTACATTTACTATGCCTACTCCAAGCGGTGAATATTATTATAACATTCGAGTAAAAGATTCGCAGAACAGGATTAAGAACGCAAGAATACTTGTAAAAGTTGAAAGCGATTCCGTTCGTGTTGCTGACATTAACGAACACGCAGCATGGATTGACAAAGCGATTGTTTATGAAATTTATCCGAGAGCTTTTTCCGATCAAGGAGGATTTCTTGGAATCGTTAATAAAATTCCGGATATGAAAGACCTTGGCATAAATACGCTCTGGCTTATGCCGATTTACAAAGGTCCAACCACTCACGGCTATGAAATTACTGACTATTACGGCTTTGAAGAAGATTACGGCACCGAAGCAGATTTTGTAAAACTGATGACGGAATTAAAAAAAGCCGGAATAAAAATAATTCTCGACTTTGTTGTTAATCATACTTCCATTCAACATCCTTTTATGCAGAATGTTTTTGAGTACCGCGGATATTCACCTTGGGCTAACTTCTACATTTGGAGTGGTGAACCTGGTAATTCAAATTACAAATATGAATTTGATTGGGCTTCTCTTCCTGATTTAAATCATAACGATGTTGAAGTTCGTAATTACTTTGCAAAAGTGGCAGAGTATTGGGTTAAAAAATATGGCATCGACGGTTACCGCTGCGATGTTGCCTGGGGAGTTGAGCAGCGCAACCAATTATTCTGGCAGGAATGGCGAAAGAAAATTAAAAATATTAAACCGGAAGTTTTTTTGGAAGCGGAAGCTTCTTCTTCCGATTCAACTTTTTATAATAAGAGATTTGACTCCGCCAACGATTGGGATTTACGCACCAAACTTTTAGGAGCTATCAGCGGAACAACTACTATTGATGATATGAATGCTGAAATTATGCGTCAATACAAATATGGCAGACCATTCCGTTTTGTTGAAAATCATGATGAAGTCCGTGTTACTTCAGCTTTTGACAGCAGAAGAAATAGATTAGCGCACACAATTTTGCTTACGCTAAATGGTGTTCCGCTTATTTATTCCGGTGGTGAAGTTGGCGAACTGACAAACCGTGATAAAGTTAATTGGAGCGATCCAGATAATACGAGACCGTATTTCAAAAAAATTATCAGCGTTCGCAATAAATATCTAGTAAATCCGAAAATTTCAAGATTGCCAAATACAGTTCCGGCAAAAATTTATACTTATGCTTCGTTGAGTGATACGAATATTGTTCTTACCACCGCTAATTTAAAAAATGAAATTCTAAATGCCGATGTTGATTTAAGCGGTTTGCCCTGGGATGGTACAAGCAATTATTATTTAACTGATTTAATTGATGGAACGGTTTATACCGTAACACCGCAACAACACAGTGCGTTTCAAATCGCTTTAAATGAATTCGAATCAAAGCTCTTCTATTTCAGTAAATATCCGGTTGTGGTTGGAGTTGATGAGAAAGATAATTTAACTGTTACGGAATTTAAATTACAGCAGAATTATCCGAATCCATTTAACCCTACAACGACAATCAAATTTCAGTTGCCAAACCAAGAGCATGTTTCTCTAAAAATATTTGATATGCTGGGAAGGGAAGTAACCACTTTGGTTGATGATATTAAAAGCGCCGGAATTCATCAAGTTGAATTTAACGCAGCAGGTTATGCGTCCGGTGTGTACTTCTATCAAGTGAAAGCGGGAAAGTTTTTAGAGACGAAGAAGTTTGTGTTGATGAAGTGAGTTAATCCGTAGAGCCTTGCCATGGCAAGGCTCTACAAACTATTTGATTAATATCATTTTGCGGTTTTGAACAAAATTATCTGCACGCAAGGTGTAAAAATATATTCCGCTTGAAAGTCTGCTTCCATCAAAATCAGTTTTGTAATTACCTGCTGGTTTTTCTTGATTCACTAATATTGCTACTTCTTTTCCCAATGCATCATAAACTTTCAAACTTACAAAGCTGGTAGTTGGAAGTTCATAATTAATGGTTGTACTAGGGTTGAAAGGATTGGGATAATTCTGGTATAATCTAAACAAGTTGGGAGAGCTGTTTTCATCGGAATTTATTGAAGTGATTTTTTTTCCGTACTCCTTCCCATCAATCTTTGCATAAACGAGATTAGTAAAACCACATCCCAATTCACAACCCACGCTATATAAAAATCCAAATCCTTTAGCTAGCGCATATGTTCCCCCGTGGATAATAGACAAGTTATAAAAATTTTTTAATGAAGTTGGTAAACCAAAGATTGTGTCGTTTATTAGGGACAAACATGTTGTTTTATAATAACTATAATGTGTAATTCGTTCTCTCGATGAATAAATAGTGTCACCAGGTTCAGCAAACAAACTATCCAACATGTACTCATGATTTGCAGTCGTATCGTTTATATATCGATAAACACAACCGGTAAGTGAATCAATTCTCTCAAATTGGTTATACCGATATTGGTTAGGAGTAATGTCATTATGCAATAAGATTTTATATATATGACCGTTCTCAAGTAAAGTATCACCAATAACTTCAATGGAATGAGAACTTGAATCTGTTGGAGGGAAAGGCATTTGTTCCCAGTAGGATTGATATTCCCAGTAATTGCCTGTCTGTAAAGGATAAAAGTTTAACAATTCTTTGAGCGAATCAACTTGCGCAAAAAGAATGGTGGGTAAAAAAACTAAAAGATAGAAATGTCTTTTCATCGATCTTCCTCCAAATGAAAATTAAAGGACAGTTCGTTATCAGCAACAATCGAATAGATCGTTTCGTGCAACTTAATTGAAAACATCCAAAGTAACAATTTCTCTTTTTCGGAAGACTTAACTCATCTTCTTCTTCAATCTTTCAATCTCATCTCTTAGTGAGGCGGCGCGTTCAAATTCCAAATCTTTTGCCGACTTATACATCTCATCGGTAAGCTGTTGAATCAAATCTTCTTTCTGTTCTTTCGTCATGTACTTAATTACGGGTTCGGCAACTTTAGAAAATGGAGTATCATATTTTTCTCCGTCTCTTGTCCGCACATCAGCAATTGAAGTAGATGACATAATTTCATCAAACGTTTTGTAAATCGTCTGCGGAGTAATATTATTTGCAATATTATATTCCGTTTGAACTATCCGCCGCCGTTTTGTTTCTTCAATTACCTTCCGCATTGATTCAGTAATTCTATCGGCGTACATGATAACGAGTCCGTTTACATTTCGCGCGGTTCTTCCGGCGGTCTGCATCAGCGAACGTTCACTGCGGAGAAATCCTTCTTTGTCTGCATCAATGATTGCAACGAGAGAAACTTCCGGTAGATCCAAACCTTCGCGAAGCAAGTTGACACCGACTAGCACATCAAAATCACCAAGGCGCAGATCGCGAAGAATTTCTACACGTTCAAGCGCGTCAACATCGCTGTGAATGTAGCGGACAAGAATGCCGAGTTTTTCCAGATAGTCAGCAAGGTCTTCCGCCATTTTTTTTGTTAGCGTTGTTACCAGCACTCTTTCTTTTTTTGTAACACGTATTCTGATCTCTCCGAGCAGATCATCTATTTGTCCTTTTATTGGACGCACTTCAATTTCGGGATCGAGCAATCCGGTTGGACGAATGATTTGTTCAACAAAAATTCCTTCTGATTTTTCCAATTCATAATCGCTCGGCGTAGCGCTGATAAAAACAGCTTGATTTATCATCGAATAAAATTCATCAAACTTCATTGGTCGGTTATCAAGTGCCGATGGAAGCCGGAAGCCATATTCCACAAGGGTTTCCTTGCGTGAGCGGTCGCCGTTGTACATCCCGCGTACCTGCGGAATGGTTACGTGTGATTCATCTATAATCAGAAGAAAATCTTTCGGAAAATAATCCATTAATGTTGAGGGACGCGTTCCCGGTTCGCGGTTTTCCATGTGGCGCGAATAATTTTCTATTCCGGAGCAGTAGCCGATCTCCTTCATCATTTCAATATCGAATTTTGTCCGCTGCTCAATTCTCTGCGCTTCCAAATATCTTTCTTGTTGATGATAATATCGCAAACGTTCTTCAAGTTCAATCTCAATTAGTTTGATCGCCTTTTGCATTTGTCCCCGTTCGGTTACATAATATTTAGCGGGATAAATTGCAGTCGATTCTATTTCTTCTTTTGTTTCTCCGGTGATTGAATCGATAACGGAAAGTTTTTCAATCTCATCATCCCAAAGTTGAATGCGTATCGCTTCTTCATATTGATAAGCCGGAATAACTTCAATAATATCTCCGCGTACACGGAATGTGCCGCGTGTAAAATCAGTATCGTTCCGAACAAAATAAATATCGGTAAGCGTTCGCAGAATTTCTTTCTTGGAAGTTTTCTGATTCTTCTTTAAAAAATAAATTTGCTTTGCGTATTCTTCCGGCGCGCCGATACCGTAAATACAGCTAACGCTTGCAACAATGATGATGTCGCTTCGCCCTTCAATTAATGCTGTGGTCGCTTTCAGACGAAGACGGTCAATTTCTTCATTTACGGCAAAATCTTTTTCGATAAAGGTATCGGAAGAAATAACGTACGCCTCGGGTTGATAGTAATCATAATAGCTGATAAAAAACTCAACCGCATTTTTGGGAAAGAATGATTTGAACTCAGAATACAACTGTGCTGCTAGCGTTTTGTTGTGTGAAATGATCAGCGTTGGCTTATTTAGTTGTTGAATAACGTTGGAGATGGTAAACGTTTTTCCGCTTCCGGTAACTCCAAGCAGCGTTTGGAATTTGTCGCCACGTTTGATGCCGTCAACCAATTCTTGAATGGCTCGCGGCTGATCGCCGGAAGGCTGATAATTTGATACTAATTCGAAAGTCTTCATTTCTTTTAATAAATTTATAGTTGGAATTCTAAGATACAGGTTTAAGTACAAATTCAACAAGAGAAAAAGAAAGTAG
>JALNWB010000010.1 GCA_023231105.1 Ignavibacteriaceae bacterium
TGTATCTTTCTGTATCTGCTTGATCATCACCGCGATTTCTTTGGTCGCTTTGGTGGTTCTTTCCGCTAACTTTCTTACTTCATCTGCAACGACCGCGAAACCTCTTCCTTGTTCTCCGGCTCTGGCGGCTTCTATCGCCGCATTCAACGCAAGCAGATTTGTTTGATCCGCTATATCGTTTATCACCTGTACTATTTCACCAATTTGATCGCTTCCTTTGCCTAACGCATTAACGGTTTCCGCTGATTTTTTTACTACTTCGGCTATCCGGTTCATCCCTTCTATAGTTTGATTAACTACCTTTCCTCCTTCTTTGGCAATTGCCCCCGCATTTTTTGCAGCTTCGGCAGATTTGGAAGAATTTTGTGATGTCTCAAGAATTGTTTTTGTCATCTCTTCTACTGCACTGGCGACTTCTGTTGTTTGGCTGCTTTGGTCCTGCGACCCAGCTGCCATTTCCTCGCTGCTTGAAGAAATCTGTGTGCTTGCACTTGCAGTAGCTTCAACAGCTTCATTAACGGATGAAATTAAATTTCCAACATTTTCTACAACTTGATTAAAGCCATTAAATAATTTTCCTATATCATCATTTTTTTCGACATGTAAAGAAACGGTTAAATCTCCCATTGAAAATTTTTCCATCTCCAACAACATTTCTTTTGTCTTTTGCGTAAGATAGTTCTGTACATTTTTTAAATGGGATATATCGGTAATATATTCAAGCGCTCCGATAACGTTACCATCTTTGTCCTTTACCGGCGCGCCGGTGTACATGATCGGTAAAGTCTTTCCGTTGGGATTAGCAATGGTTTCTTCCGTTATATGCATTCCTTTGCTCATAGCTTGAGCACAAGAACATTTAGCTGTCTGGCAATCCTGGGTTTTAAAATGATTATAACACTTTTGACCGATAAGTTCGTGTCCCGTTTTACCAAGTACTGTTGCTCCGATTTCATTGATATAGCGAATGGAAAACTCCTTATCGATCATCATCACTGGCGCCGGAAGAAGATCTAAATTCTGTTTTTGTTCAAGGATTTTTCCTAACATTTGATTAATAGATTTTGAAAGGAGACCAATTTCATCTTCACGGTTATCGAACTCTATCTGCAGATCAAAATTACCATCGGAAATTTTATCAGCAGATTCAGAGATGTTTTTCAGCGGTTTTCCAATGCCTTTATTTATAAAATACATCGTAATAAAAAATGTAATGCAAATAGCTGATACTGCTAACAATATTGCCATCCAACGCTGGTTGGCAATTGCAGAATTCATTTCAGCAAGTGAATAGCGTATGCTTACTATTGCCAGGGGATCGCCCACCTTACTCTCGTGACAACTATTACAATTTTCATCCGATAATACCGGCTCGATGGTTCTCAGAATCGGTTGGTCATTTTTATTTTCCGAATAAGATTTGGACTTCCCGGATTTTAAAACAGCCAATTCTTCCGCATCCATATTACTTTCAGAGCCGCTTCTGATTTTATTTGAAGATGTAATCCTAAGCTCGGATAAATTATGTGTGTCTTTTATTTTTTCTATGTAAGGCTTCACATCATTAATACCTTGCGACATATCAAACTTTATTGATTTGATCACAACTTGACTTAGACCACGTACATCATTTGTTGTTGATTCAACTTTTGAATTGCTTTCCATGTTCATTAGAATAAGAACCATAACGGTTAGTGAACAAATCAAGCTAACTGAAATAATAAATCCGATTTTTTTTGAAATAGAATCTTTCATAGTATTCTCTTTTTTTAATCTAATTCTGATTTAAAAGAAGAGAGACACCTTTGTGTCTCTCCGAATAGCAATTAATGATGAACTAATACTCCATTTGAGCGAACTGCCAAATGGCTTTTTTCTGTATGAGATTTTCCGTTTCCGTTCGATCTATCGGAGGATGATCCATCTATCTTAAATCGTGAGGTTAATTCTTGCAGGTTAACGGTTAATCTGTTCAAGTCTTCTGCCGCTCGCGCTATTTGTTCAACTCCCGACGCGCTTTCGTGCGTTACACTGCTAATAGCTTCTACGTTCTTACTGATTTGTTCAGCCGCACTTGACTGTTCTTCACTTGCTGCGGCTACCTGGGTGGACATATCCAGTACTTGTTCCACTCCTACTATTATCTCTTTCAATGATTGGCCTGCTTTATCGGCAAGCGCTTTTCCTTTTTCTACTTCTTCCGTTCCCTTGTTCATCGACTCTACCGCTCCACCGGTATCTTTCTGTATCTGCTTGATCATCACAGCGATTTCTTTGGTGGCTTTCGTTGTTCTCTCTGCTAACTTTCTTACTTCATCGGCTACTACCGCAAAACCTCTTCCTTGTTCTCCCGCTCTGGCTGCTTCTATCGCTGCATTTAACGCAAGTAGATTGGTTTGATCTGCGATATCGTTTATTACTTGTACTATTTCACCTATTTGATCACTTCCTTTGCCCAGTTCATTTACCGTCTCCGCTGATCTTTTTACTACTTCTGCTATCCGGTTCATCCCTTCTATGGTTTGATCAACTACTCTTCCTCCCTCTTTCGCGGTTAAACCAGCGCTCTTTGCAGCTTCAGCTGACTTGGAAGAATTTTGCGATGTCTCAAGGATGGTCTTTGTCATTTGTTCTACTGCACTGGCAACTTCAGTAGTCTGAGCAGATTGTTCTTGAGCTCCGGCTGCCATTTCTTCCGCGCTTGAAGAAATCTCTGTGCTTGCGCTTGCCGTTGCTTCTACCGCATCTTTTACGCTCTCTACAATTGCTCTAATATTTTGAACGGATTTATTAAATCCATGGAAGAGTTTTCCTATCTCATCATTCTCTTTTTCCGGAACTACTTCAACGGTTAAATCGCCTTCCGCAAATTTGTCCATTTCACTCAATAAGATATTTGTACATCTTGACAAATAATTTTGAGCTTCTTTGTTTTCAGTGACATCGGCAACAAACTCTAAAGCACCAACGAGGTCTCCGGAGCGGTTTGTTACCGGTGCACCCGTGTACATAATGTGAACATCTTTCCCCTGCGGTCTTGCTATCGTTTCTCCGGTTCTGATAGATTTTTGTTCCATCGCTTGACGTAAGCGACATTCGGGTGTGTTGCAATGATCTGTCTTAAATAAGTTAAAGCATTTTTGAGTTGAACACGCTTCTTGAGATTTACCCACAACTTGAGATCCTGTCCGGTTCATATAGATAACATTATATTCTTTGTCGATAATCATTACCGGTGTAGGAAGATTATCCAGATATTTAATCTGCATCTCAATTTTTTCTACCATAGCGTTAAATGTTGTTGCGAGAGTTCCGAATTCATCCTTGGAATGAATCTCTACCTGAACAGAATAATCTCCTGCTGCTATTTTGTTTGCCGCTGCGGTAAGTAGAGTTAAAGATTTGGAGATCATTTTCGAGATATAATACGCTAAAAAAATACTACTGCTTAAAGTTATGAGCATAATTAGCATTTTCAATTTTGAAGCTGTGGCAGCAGCCGATTCTCTATCTGCCATCATCCTCTCTATCAGGGGTTCAATTTTGTGCGCTTCCGTCCGCAAAGTTTCAAGTTCTCTTTCTATATCAAGAATCGCTTTTGATGCAGCTGCAAAATTTTCATCATAATTGTTTATAAGTAATTTTGCCTGATCTTTGGAGGCAGCCGGGAGTGAAGAATTTTCCGTATGAGAACGTAAAGAAGCTACGGCTTCTTTTAATTCATTAATATATTTTTCATCGCCGCGTAAAAAGAAATCTTTTTCGTGCCTGCGGCACATCAGCATATCTATCATCAATGTATTATCGTTCTCGCTGTTAATCAAGCTTTCAAGTGCATGAACACTTTCACGGAGTTTTCCTTCAGCACCGGATTTTTCATCGAGTCCTCTAACTTGCATCAGTGCAGCTATATTATTAAACGTTTTGCCGTATTCAGTTGCTGCATCAAATATTGCTTTACCGGTTTCCTCCTCCTTGTATGGTTTAATAACCGAATCTAATCTTGTAATAGCTGAGTTAACATTTTCTGCGTATGAAATATCTTTTCTGGCAAGAAAATCTTTTTCGTTTCGTCTTGCTTCAAGCATTGCTATATTAATATCGCCCACATTATTATGCTCATTCATCGATGCTAATTCATTGAACTGGAATATCATAAATATTCCGAGTAAGGTAAATATTGAACCAACGAGGGCAAATATTTTTCCTTTTACGGACAGATTTTCTAAGAATGTTAACTTCATTTTATTTTAACCTTTTGTTTTTAAGTGACTTCTTTTTCTGTTGCCATTACACTATTTAATTGAACGCCTTCCTCTTTTGATAAGATTTTTTCGAGATCAATAAGGATCAACAATCTATCTTCAAGTTTTCCTACCGCTTTAATATATTCCGAATTGATTCCCATCGCTAATTCCGGAGGCGGTTCGGTTACGTCTTTAGAGATTCGTAAAACTTCGTTTACAGAATCAACTATAAATCCAACGGTTTTGCCGCTTACTTCCATAACAATAATGCGGGTATTTTTATCATGTTCCTTTTTCGGCATACCGAATTTCAAGCGTAAATCTATTACAGGGATTACCCTGCCTCTTAGATTAATTACACCATTCACAAAATCCGGTGCGTTGGGGACTTTTGTAACCTGAGACATTCTATTAATTTCCTGAACATATAAAATGTCAACCCCAAACTCTTCGCTCCCAATAAAAAAACTTACAAGTTGAAGCAGCTCTGTGGTTTCCTTTTTGTGCACATCAAAACTTGCCATTTCTAATCTCCTAAATGCTAAAATTATTTGTTTTATTAACAGATATCGTTTTACACAATCATTATCGTACTAATTGTTGATTTCTTTAATTATTTATACTTTTAGAGACATTTAACTAATTTGAGGTTGAGCGAGAATTGAAGAATAATAAAGGATTGGTTGAAAATAGCCATTGTTCATCCCGCTATTTTTTTATTTCGCTTTGAGTCTAATTGAAATAAAGCTGCTTACTTCTCAGGCAATGGAGAAGAGTTAGACTCGCAAACAAAAATCTTTTGTACTGAACTTTTTTAGTTTATAGGGAAAGGAATTTATTCTGCGAAAAGAATTTTATCATAATTTCATTGTTAGTACCATTTTTTTTTATAATTTCCATCCGCTTGTCTTGATTTGTTTTGTCTTCTATAATTCACGCTACGAAAAATATTGATAAGTCCGGTCTAAAAAGATTAAAAACCGTTAGAAGTGTTCTGCTTCGTTTATATGGTCTTCAATACCTAATGATTTATTTCGATAGTAATACCAAGTAAAAAGATTCCTAACCATTTTAACGATTTACTAATTCTTAGTATTTTTTTTAATGGATTTTTAGACTGAACTTGGTAATTGAATTGCATCGATCTTAAAAAGTTGTTGCATATATAAAAACATAGTATTTACTTCGTAACCTTTCATAATAGGTTTTTCTTTGTGAAAGAATTTTTGTTTTTACATTAGGTTTCATGTAGAAAATGCGAGAAAAAAGAAACTAAATTTCTCGTTACATCTGCAGCACAAATTAGTATTATTAAAAAACATAACTATTGTATTTAAGCTATAAATCCTTTAGGTATTAAATGGCAACCAAATTAAAAATCTTATTTGTTGAAGACTTGCAAACAGATGTTGAACTTGCAAAGCGAATTCTCTCCAAAGAAGGAATAAAATTTCAGTCCTGTGTTGTTGAAAACGAAACTGATTTTCTTCATGAGCTAGAAAAGTTTTCACCCGATATAATTATCTCTGACTATAGCATGCCTCAATTCAATGGAATGAGAGCGCTAGAAATTCTATTAGAAAAAAACCCGGACATACCCTTCATACTTTTGACCGGTTCAATGAACGAAGAAGTAGCTGTTGAATGTATTAAATCCGGCGCTTCGGACTATATTATTAAAGAGCACATGACCCGTCTTCCGTTTGCTGTAAAAGAAGCGCTTGAGAAAAAGAAAATTAGAATTGAAAAACTAAACGCCGAAAAAGCAGTAGCAGATTCCGAAAAGAAATTCCGCACTGTTGTAGAAGAAGCTGTTGAAATTGTTTTTACAGTCGATAATCATGGTTATTTTACTTATGTCAACCCGTCCGGTTTAAGATCCTCCGGCTATTCACTTAATGAACTCAAACAGTTAAAGTATATGGATTTAATCGAACCGGAATTCAAACAAAAAGTTACACGAAATTATTATAGGCAGTATTTAGAAAGAAGCGCATTATCAGTTACAGAATATCCATTCCGAACAAAGTCGGGCGAGATCAAATGGTTTAATCAAAATACACGCTTGATTATTGAAAACGAAGAAGTAAAAGGATTTTATATAATTGCAAGAGACGTAACTGAACGCCGAAAAGTTGAAGATGCTCTTCGTGAAAGCGAAGAAAAATATAAGTTTTTAGCTAATAATACTGCCGATATTTTAGCGCTTTTGGACCTCAATTTTAATTATACTTACATTAGTCCATCTGTTTTGAGGCAACGCGGTTATACTGTTGATGAAGCAATGGCTCAAAATTTAAAGGAAAGTACTACACCGGAAACTCTACAGAGAGCGTATCAATTATTAGATGAAGAACTGGCAAACGAAGCTTCCGGAACAGCAGACCCAAACAGAAAACGTTCTTTGGAATTGGAACAGTATTGTAAAGATGGAACTACAATTTGGATTGATGTCTCTCTCTCTTTTGTAAGAGATTTAAATGGAAAAGTTACGGGAATATTTGCTGTATCTAGAGACGTCACCGAGCGCAAACACGCAGAAGAAGCGTTAAAAGAAAGCGAAACAAAATATCGTCTGTTAGTAGAAAATTCTCCCGATGCAATTGCAATTTATGTTGAAGGAAAAATTGTTTTTATAAATAACCAAGGCATTCGTTTGTTGGCGGCGACAAGTGCAGAGGACTTGATTGGAAAACCGGTTATTCAATTTATTCACCCGGGTTATCGTGCTTTAGTCATAGAGCGAATGAAAGAAACAGTAAGTACAAAAATTGCATTACCTCTTACAGAAGAAAAATTTGTGCGTCTCGATGGTTCCGAAGTTGATGTAGAAGTAAAAGGAGTGCCCATTACATTTGGAAACAAAACTGCAGTTCAATTGATCATCCATGATATTACTGAGCGAAAGAAATCAGAGCAAAAGATTATTGAAGTTCAAATGATGCTGCACAGGGTAATCAATTTATTACCGATAAGAGTTTTCTGGAAAGATAAAGATTCGAAATTTCTTGGGTGTAACGAAATATTTGCAAAGGATGCAGGTAAAAAGAACCCTGAAGAACTGCTTGGAAAAGATGATTATCAAATGGAATGGAGGGAACAAGCAGAGTTATACCGGGCTGATGATCGAAACATAATAGTTTCAGGAGTGCCGAAACTTAATTTTGAAGAGCCCCAAACGACCCCCAGTGGGGAAAAAATCTGGTTAAGAACCAGCAAAGTTCCTCTAACAGATTTTGATGGAAACACAATTGGGGTTCTGGGAACTTATGAAGATATTACCGAACACAAACGTGCAGAAGAAAAATTGCGGAAGAGTGAAGAACGGTTACGAATAACGTTGGAGGAAACACAAATCGGAACCTTCGATTGGGATTTAATGAATGACGTTTTTTATGTATCGCCCACATATTATACGATGCTTGGATATAAACCTAAAGATGGACCTGCAGACCGGGATGAATGGTTGAACAGAGCACATCCGGATGATAAAGATGTAGTTGCTGAAAAAATCCGCGATGTTATAAATGGCAGCGAATCGAAATATCAATATGAAGTGAGAATAAAACACGCCGATGGTTCTTACAGATGGATAAATGTCATTGGTCATACAATCAAAGGAGGCGAAAACAATAAACCGACCCGAATAATTGGCGTACGGATAGATATTACCGAGCACAAACGGGCGGAAGAGCAATTGCGTCTAAGTGAAGAAAAATTTCGCAAAGCATTTATAACAAGTCCCGATGCCGTAATTATTACTCGACTTGACGATGGAATGTATTGTGTTGTTAATAAGGGATTCGCAGATTTGATGGGTTATTCTGAAGATGAAATTGTTGGAAAGAAAACAGATGAATTGAATCTATGGAATAATACCGATGATAGAATAAGGTTAATCGAAGAATTAAAAAATAACGGTATAGTTCAAAATTACGAAACTGTTCTTCAATCAAAGAACGATGAACTAATAGATGGTCTCATTTCCGCCAGCATAATAGAGATAGAGGGAGTCCCGCATATAATTAGCATCACACGCGATATTACAAAACGGAAGATAGTAGAGCAAGAACTTATCGATACCAAAAAGAAAGTAGAAGAAAGCGAAAGAAAATTTAAGGCAATAACAAATCAATCCACGGAAGGTATTGCGTTGGTTGATAATGATGGAAATTATGTTTTTGTCAATCCTGCATTTTGTAAAATGGTGGGATATTCTGAAGAGGAACTATTAAACATGACTGTTTTTGATTTGAGAGCAAAAACTCAACCTTATGGTAGTTTCAATGAGAGTAAAAGTACAAGATTAGGGTTACCGGTACAGGTAAATTTACAGCGCAAAGATGGAACTGAATTTATTACTGAAATTATCGGAAGCATAGTAAGAATTGATGATCATGATTTTGTACTTGGAACAGTGAGAGATATTACAGAGCGTCAAATGATGGAAGAAGCACTTCGGGTAAGTGAGGAGCGCTATCGTCTTATTGCTGAAAATACAGCTGATTCAATTGCTGTTTTTGATATGGATCTTAATTATACTTATTTAAGTCCTTCAGTAATAAAATTACTGGGATATACTCCGGATGAATTGATGGCGCTGGGAATTAAGAAAATTCTTACTCCAAATTCTATACAGCTAATTCAACAAAATTATGCCGAAGAATTAGAACTTGAAAAATCCGGTAAAACAGATCCAAACAGAAGTCGATTAATACTCACTGAACAAATTCGTAAAGATGGCGTAAAAATTTGGGTAGAAGGAACAGTCTCTTTTATAAGAAATGAAGATGGTAAAGCGATAGGTATTTTGGCGATTTCGAGAGATATAACTGAGCGCAAACATGTTGAAGAAGAGCTCCGCAAACTATCACGCGCTATTGAACAAAGCCCGGCAGGAGTTGTCATTACTGATCTGGAAGGAAATATCGAATATGCTAATCCGAAAGCACTCGAAATATCAGGATACTCATTAGATGAACTGGTTGGTAAAAATCCACGAATTTTTAGTTCCGGTAACAAACCGAAAGAGGAGTATAAAGAATTATGGACTACAATCATTTCCGGCAAAGAATGGCGTGGTGAATTTCAAAATAAAAGGAAAACCGGTGAATTGTACTGGGTATCTGCACTCATCTCTCCGATTTTAACTGAACATGGAGAAATTATTAGTTATCTCGCAGTGCAAGAGGATATTACAGAAAAGAAAAAAATGATAAGTGAATTAATAACTGCCAAAGAAAAAGCAGAAGAGATGAGCCGGCTGAAATCAAATTTCCTTGCAAATATGAGTCATGAATTACGAACTCCTCTGAACGGTATTTTAGGATATGCTGAAGTGCTTTCTTCATCTCTTAATAATCCGGATAATGTTCAAATGTCTCAAACCATTTATGATTCTGGAAAGAGATTAAGCGATACACTAAACCTAATTCTCGATTTTTCAAAAGCAGAAACTGAAAAAATTGAAATATTTAGTAAAAACATCTCTGTTATTTCTGTCGTAAATAATGTAGTAAAATTATTTGCTGAAGCTGCAATCAAAAAAAATCTGCTGCTGGAAACCGTTATTACGGATGAAAATGTTTATGCCAAATTGGATGAAAACCTTTTTGAACGAACCATAAATAATCTTGTTAGTAACGCAATAAAGTTTACTAACAATGGAAAGATAACCGTTGAAGTCGGCAAAGAAACTACCCAAGAAAAAGACCCGCTTCGCCGGGTAAATTGGATATACGTAAAAGTAAAGGATACCGGTATCGGAATTCCCGAAGATAAAATTGATCTTATATGGGAGGAATTTCGTCAAGTTAGCGAAGGAATGGGACGAAGTTTTGAAGGAACCGGTTTAGGTTTAACCCTTTCAAAAAGAATAATTGAGTTGATGAACGGAATAATTACAGTTGAAAGCAAAGTTGGGGTGGGTTCAATTTTTACTGTCAAATTTTTAGCATCAGATTATATCCCCGAAGCAGAAGAGCTTAAGCAAGAAAAAGAGGTGATTACGAGTAAGCACGAAGAAAAGAAAATTGAAAAAACCGCTTTGCAACTGGTTCTGTATGTCGAAGATGATTTAATCAATCAAAATGTTGTGAAATTATATTTAAGAAATTTTTGCTCGGTGGAAACTGCAAATGACGGAAAATCTGCACTACAATTAGTTTCTGAAAAGAAATATGACATTATTTTGATGGATATTAATCTTGGCGTAGGGATGGATGGAATGACAGTTACAAAAGAAATTAGAAAGATGTCTCAATATGCAGATACACCGATAATAGCGGTAACAGCTTATGCAATGGAAAGTGATAAAAAAGAGTTTCTTTCCGGCGGATGTTCACATTATCTTGTTAAACCTTTTGAGAAACATGAGCTTCTTGATTTAATAACGAGTATAGTAACAAAATAGAAATTGTGTGTTGGTTGAATCCGCAGGGATGTAACACGGAATTCATTCGGCGAACTTTTTAAGAATTTATTTCTTTCGCAGTTCTATCAAGGTTGCTAATAACTACGAATGTGCTATTCTATCCACTACAGTAAGAGATTGATGCATAAGTTTTTATTTTCCCAACTGCGTGGTCAAAGTGCACTATTTGACTAATTTTCTATAGTCACTTACAGAGTTGTTAGTAGTAATTTGTTAGCTCTATTGGGTGCTAAATAAATCGTCCGTTTTCATTCTTGTAATAGCCGGCTGCTGATCAATTTTCTCATAAAAAATCTCTTGAATAAAAAATTGCATCTATTTTAGTAGAAAATATTTCCTCCGGCTCAAAATTTCTTAAATAATTCAATTTATTTTCGATAATAATTTTACCTTTAAATTGTAATTTTAGTTTTATAATACAAGTAAGTTTTTATGATAGCTACTGAAAACAAGATCCTTCCCCTTTATATAAATCCGTTACTAATTACGGGATCTGTCTTACTATATCTACTCATATTTAAACTATTTTTTACTTTTTTCTCGGAACAATCCTTTGGAAGAGAATCATTGTTCATGTTCAGCTTTGTACCAATTGCTTTTGCCGGGTGGCTTTCCGGCAAGCGGGTAGGAATTATTACTGCTTTTCTAATTCTTATATTAAATTATTTTTTACTCCCACATATCTATGCCAACCTGTCGGTTGCTGTTATTCAATCGATTCCTGTGGCATTTACTGCTGTGGGAATTGGAGGAATGACAGGCTGGTTTAGACAACTGTTAAAGAAAACCCGAAGGAATGCCGGGGACTTGGAAGAGGAACTAATTTCTTTAAATAACCAACTGCGTGAACGTGAATTAATTGAAGCAAAATTGAAAAAAAGCCAAGAACGTTATAGTTCGATTGTGGATAATATTAATGAGGTTATTTTTCAAATTGATGAAGCCAATAAATGGACTTTCTTAAACCCGGCTTGGAGTAAGTTAACCGGATTTTCCGTAAAAGAAAGTTTGGGGACTTCGTTTATCAATTACATCCATGCAGATGATAGGGAAAAGAGTAATCTTTTTTTTTCTCAAACCCTTAGCAAAGAACAAACTGATTCAAAATTAACAATCCGGTTCTTAACTATTCAAAACGACTTCAAATGGATTGAAGTACACTGTAAACAAATTTTGGGGCAAGACAATAAAATTGCCGGGATTTTCGGTACGTTGAGAGATGTTACCGAAATAATACAAACCGAAGACAATCTCAAATCGCGAGCAAAGTTTGAAAAACTTATTGCCACCATATCGACTGCTTTTATTAACCTTCCTCTTTCTAAAATTGACCAAGGAATTTCGGCGGCATTAAAAGTTATTGGAATGTTTTTCAACGTTGATAGGAGTTACCTCTTTTTATGTTCTGAAGACAGGAAAACATATTTGAAAACCCACGAATGGATTGGGGAGGAAATAAATCTCCCTTTAATCAAATATCAAAAAAGAACTTCAAAATTGCTGAACTATCTTGAAAACAAATTAACCTCTTTTGAGACAATCTACATTCCGGATGTTGCACAATTACCGGCAGAAGCTCTAACAGTAAAACGCATTCTTGACAGAGGCAAAGTAAAATCGATTGTTATACTCCCACTAATTTTTTCAAACGAACTTATCGGCTTTTTAGGTTTTGATGCTATTTTGAAAAAGAAAGAATTTACCGCAGAAAATCTACAGCTACTAAAAGTAATCGCAGACATTTTTGCCAACGCTTATCAAAATAAAAAAAGAGAAGAAAAGATTGTTTCCCTTAACCAGGCTCTTGAAACAAGAGTAACACAGCGGACAGAACAACTTGAAGCGGCGAATAACGAATTGAAAAATGAAATTGTTGAACGGATAAAAATTCAAAATGCTTTGATAGAAAGTGAAGTTCGCTACAGAACGCTCTTTGAAAGTAATCCTTATCCGATGTGGGTTTATGACCAGGAGACTTTAAACTTTTTAACAATCAACGATATGGCTGTCCGCAATTATGGCTACTCTCGTGAAGAATTTCTTTCCATGACGTTAAAAGATATTCGTCCAACATCTGAAATACCAAACGCCTTAGAATATCTCTCACAGCCACAACCCGAAATAAATTATGCCGGCATCTGGAAACACATGAAAAAAGACGGAACTTTTATTGATGTGGAAATAATCTCGCATTCAATCCATTTTGGAGATAGAACTGCGCGTCTTGTTCTTGCGCTTGACGTTACGGAAAGAATAAAAGCCGAGAAACAACTCCAGGCTTCTCTTACCGAAAAAGAAATAATGATTAAAGAAATCCATCATAGGGTAAAAAATAATCTCCAGATCATTTCAAGTCTTTTAACGCTTCAAGCCGAATTTATAAAAGACGAATCAGCCCGTGGATATTTTAACGACAGCCAGAACCGCGTAAAATCTATGGCTATCATTCACGAAAAACTTTATCAAACACGAGACTTCGCCAATATCGATATTAAAGACTACGTCGATAACCTGACTTTTTCCCTTTTCAGAGCGTATAACATTAACTCAAACCTTATAGATGTTAATGTTGACATCAGTAACATTTCTCTTGATGTAGATACGGCTGTTCCCTGCGGATTAATAATAAACGAACTTGTATCCAACTCGTTAAAATATGCTTTTACCGATGAACGCAAAGGCAAAATGACCATTAAACTTATCCCTGTTGAAAAAGACCAGTTGCAATTAATTGTAAGTGATAATGGTATAGGACTTCCGGAAAATTTTGATTTCAGACAAACCCAATCTTTGGGTTTAACGCTGGTAAATATCCTAGCAAAACAGTTAAATGGAGGTGTTGAAATGGTAAATGATAACGGAGCAACTTTTATAATTACTTTTCGCAAACCATATTGCAACGGGGGCTAAATTTTGAAAATGTCGAAATATTATATTTTAGTTCGGCTATGCAACATGTTTGTTGACCATTTAGTTTTTCACAGCAGAAAAACGAAGTTGAATTACAAGGTTTTTATTCCTTCCATTTTTGTTGTTTTGATCTCCCTACAAGTATTCTCTCAAGAAAAAATTCCATCAGAACAAACTACCGGATCAAAAAAATCAAGCTCTCTATTTGATTCCTCTGAAATTTCAGACAATTCTACGGGACGCCAAATAACTGTTGGGCTCAATTACGATTTCCCTCCCTATGAATTTATTAATGCCGAAGGAAAACCGGACGGATATAATATTGATTTTGTTAAAGCTGTTGCCGAAGTAATGAATCTAAAAGTTACCTACGTTGCAAAACCATGGCATGAAATACGACAGATGCTTGCAAATGGAAAAATAGATGCATTAGCTGGAATGCTGTATTCAAAAGAAAGAGAAGGGCAACATAGATTTTCGAGTTCAATTTTAAACGTTCATTATTCAATTTTTACAAGAAATGAATCTTTGGATATTAAATCGCTTAATAATTTAAAAGATAAAACGGTGATAGTTGAGCAAGGCAGTTTAATGCACGATTTTATGAAGGCGGGAAATTTTCCGGGGAAACTTATTCTTGTTAATTCCGAACCCGACGCTTTACGAAAGCTTGCTTCCGGTTCCGGCGATGCCGCCCTTGTGCCGCATCTTCAGGGACTTATCATTGCGAATAAATTTAAATTGAAAAATGTAAAACCTGCAGTAAATTCTATTTTCTCGACCAAGCTCTGTTTTGCCGTTAGTAAAAACGATACCGATCTTGCAAATATTATGAACGAAGGACTTGCCATAATTGCAAAAACCGGAAAAGGTGAAGAAATTTATGATAAATGGTTTGGAGAAATTTCCCCCCGTCATTTTATCACAGAAGAAATTTTAACGTATGCTTTTTTTCTTGCCGTCTTCTTTGTAGGCACCGTTGGAGTTTTTGGATTTTGGAATTTTTCCTTGAAAAGAAAAGTTGAAAAAAAGACTTTTGAACTTATGAAGAGTGAAGAAAATTATAGGATGCTTATTGAGCAAGCTTCAGATGCAATTTTGGTTTTTGATGCAAATGGAAATTTTGCCGATCTTAACTCCAGCGCGGTTACCATGTTCGGCTATCCGCAAAAAGAATTATTAAAGATGAACCTCAGAAATATTTTTTCTGAAAAAGATTATTTGGGAAATCCTCTTCAGCTTGAACTTATAAACGAGACAACTCCATTTTTATCGGAACACCGGCTGACGCGCAAAGGCGGCAATGGATTTTTCGCTGAAATAAATTCTAAAAAATTAAACGACGGCAGGTATCAATCTATTGTTAGAGATATCACCGATAGAAAAATCGCCGAAATGGAAATCCAAAATTCACTCAGCGAAAAAGAAGTTCTCTTAAAGGAAATTCATCACCGGGTAAAAAATAATTTGCAGATCGTTTCAAGCTTGCTTAGCCTGCAGGCTGATAAATTAACCGAAAAGGAATCTGTTGCTGCTCTGGTAGAAAGTAAAAATAGAATTAAATCAATGACGATGATTCACGAAAAACTTTATCAATCAAAATCTCTTTCACTTATAGATATGAGTTCATATATTATTAATTTATCACAGCAGATTTCAAATTCTTATAAAATTGATAAACAAATTGAACTAAAATATGATTTGAAGAAAATTAATTTAAATGTTGATTTGGCTATGCCTATCGGTTTAATCATTAATGAGCTCGTATCAAATTCGTTGAAATATGCATTCACAAATAAAAATTGTGGCGAACTATTTATCTCATTCTCCTCGCCCGAACCTCAGAAATATGTATTAATAGTTCAAGATAACGGAGTAGGCTTGCCGGCAAACGTTAACCTTGATAACTCTAAAACTTTAGGTCTTAATTTGGTAACTATCTTAACCAAACAACTCAACGGAACAATTGAAATTGATAATACAACCGGCGCAAAATATATAATAAAATTTCACGAGAGGGAAAGGAGCTAATCCTTGGAAAAGAAAAATATTTTAATTGTGGAAGATGAAGGCATTATTGCAATGGATTTGCAAAACCGCCTTGTATCTCTTGGCTATAACGTTATAGACATTGTCTCAACCGGAAAAGAAGCAATTAGCATTGCACAAACAAAAGCTCCGGATCTCATTCTCCTTGATATTATGCTTAAAGGAAATATTGATGGAATAGATGCTGCACAAAAAATAAGAACCGAAAACAACATTCCGGTAATTTTTTTAAGCGCTTATGCCGATGAAAAAACTTTGGAGAGAGCTAAACTTGCAGAACCATACGGCTATATTTTAAAACCTTTTGAAGAACGGGAACTTCACTCCACTATTAAAGTTGCTTTGTACAAACACTCAATTGAAAAAAAATTAAAGGAAAATGAGCGCTGGTTGTTTACAACGCTTCAAAGCATAGGCGATGCCGTTATTACAACCGATGTTGATAGAAATATTACTTTCGTTAACCGGAGAACCGAAGAACTAACCGGATGGAAAATGAATGAGCTTATCGGAAGAGATATTTGCTCCACTATTAAATTTATTAACGAAGAAACCGGGGAAGAACTGCTCAACCCGGTATTAAATGTTCTTGAAACTAATTCAAGTTATAACCTTGCGGCAAAAACTTCTCTTATTACACGCTCCGGAAAAGAAATTTCAATTGATGATAGCGCCGCCCCAATAATTGACGAAAAAGGAAACACCACCGGAGTTGTGCTTGTGTTCCGTGATATTTTTGAACGGAGAAAAGCAGAGATTGAACTCAACCGGTTTCAGAATCATCTTGAAGAGTTAGTTGAAAAACGGACAAAAGAATTAACCGAAGTGAATGTTCAACTTGAAAACGAAATAGCGGAACATCTTCAAACTGAAGACGCCCTTAAAATAAGCGCTGAACGCTTCCGTAATATTTTTGAAGAATCTCCCATCGGAATTATCTTTTTTGCTCCGGACGGTTCTTTTGTACATATGAATAAAGCTTCTTATAAAATTTTCGGGCTTTCAAATGTTCTGGAACTTGACGGTTATAATCTGCTTCACAATTCTTTTTTATCCGAAGAACAGAGAGATAAACTCTTAAAAAAAGAATCACTTAGAATTGAACAGCTTTTTGATTTTGATTTTTTTAAAAGAGAAAGTATCTACAGAGTAATAAAAACCGGCGAGGTTTATGCCGACCTGCTTATTTCTCCTTTGTTTTCCGGGGAAGACTCTATGGTAATCGGATACCTGGTCCATATTCAAGATATTTCCGAAAGGAAAAAGTACGAATCTGCTTTAACCCTTCACCAAGAAAATCTTGAAGATTTAATTTTGGAAAGAACCCGCGAACTTGCCGAAACAAATGATCATCTTCAAATAGAAATTACCGAAAGAAAAAGAAGCGAATCATCACTGAGAGAAAGCGAAAGAAAACTTTCTACGCTAATCAACAATCTTTCCGGCATTGCTTACCGGTGCAGTAATGATGAAAAGAGAACAATGAATTATTTGAGCGATGGCTGCTTAGAGCTTACCGGTTATCAAATTGAAAATCTTATCGGCGATAAGCAAATTTCTTTCAATTCTTTAATTCATCCAGACGATAGAAATAAAGTAGTTACACGGATAAAATACTGTGCTGCCAATAACAAACCTTATCAAAACGAATACAGGCTGTTTACAAAAAGCGGTGAGGAAAAATGGGTTCTGGATAAAGGCTTGCCGGTTAACTCTATTAATCCTGAAGAGAATTATCTCGAAGGTTTTATAATAGATATTACTCAAAGAATTTGGGCGGAAGAAGCTATTAAAAAATATTCGGAAGAATTAAAAGAACTAAATAATAGCAAAGATAAATTCTTTTCAATTATTGCTCACGACCTCAAGAGCCCCTTCCAGGGCTTGCTCGGCTGTTCCAATTTTTTACTGAATGAATTTGATTCTCTTGATACGACAGATAAATGGAAACTTGCACAGGATATTAACGGAGCTTCAAAAAATCTTTATAAGTTGATTGAGAATTTACTTCACTGGGCAAGAATGCAAAGAAGCAACATGGACTTTCAAGCAGAACGGATTAATCTCTTTGACGAAGTAAATTATGTTTTTAAAATTTTAGAAAGCTCAGCCAAAAATAAAAACATTAGTTTGCTTAATCAGACCGAACGAAATATTCATATAAATGCCGATTTGAATATGTTAAACTCCGTTTTTCAAAATCTTATTTCCAATGCGATCAAGTTTACTCCGGAAGGGGGCAAGGTAGCTGTTTCGGCTTCTACTAACGGGGCTTTTGCAGAGATTACCGTTTCGGATTCCGGTGTTGGAATTAAATCCGAAGACCTCATAAAACTGTTCCGAATAGATTCTCATTTTTCAACTAAAGGTACAAATAACGAAGAAGGAACAGGACTTGGTTTAATCCTCTGTAAAGAAATGATCGAAAAACATAAATGTTCCATTTGGGCTGAAAGCGACTACGGAAAAGGAGCAAAGTTTAAATTTACTATCCCGAAGTTTCCCGACCCTGATTAGCTATATTGTTAAACACATTAAACCGAAAAAGAAATTCCTCTAAAAGATGAAATCTACGATTGCCGAAAGGCCTAAAATTCTTGTCGTTGAAGACGAAAGTATCGTCGCTTTACATATTCGAAGCAGCTTAAAACATCTTGGATACGATATCTTTGACATCGTTTCGAGCGGAGAACAAGCTCTAAAAGTTATCGAACATGCAAAACCCGATTTGACCTTAATGGATATTCAACTTAGCGGAAGTATGGACGGTATTGAAACTGCCGAAATTCTTTTTAAACAATACCAAATTCCCGTTATTTACCTCACGGCTTTTGCGGATGACTCTACTATCGCCCGTGCAAAAAGCACAGAACCTTACGGTTACATTATTAAACCTTTCGAAGAAAAAGATTTACGCGGCGCTCTTGAAATGGCACTCTATAAAAATAAAATAGAAAATAAATTACGCGAAAGCGAAGAGCGCTATAATTCGCTTTTTTATCAGTCACTCTCGCTTGTTTTTCTCCACGATTTTGAGGGCAATTTTATTGA
The DNA here is from genome assembly GCA_023231105.1 of Ignavibacteriaceae bacterium. Taxonomy (GTDB): domain Bacteria; phylum Bacteroidota; class Ignavibacteria; order Ignavibacteriales; family Ignavibacteriaceae; genus UBA1563. The sequence goes on from JALNWB010000010.1 coordinate 18,691, forward strand.
CGTGAATCAAGTATGTGTTAATCTTTTAGGCTATCAAAAAGATGAAATCCTGAAAATGAATATCTCCGATGTTTTATCTAAAGAGCGGTTTGCCGGTGCATTTAAAATAATTGACCGGCTAAAAAACGGGAAACAACTAACTAAAATTCAGCATTTCAAAGTGAAGAAAAAAAATGGAGAGTTTGTGTACATCGAGTCGGCTTCTTCATTAATTGTAAAAAACGGTAAACCGTTTGCCATTCAAGGAATTGCCAGAGATGTTACCGAAAGAAAAGCGTTTGAAGAGACGCTGATCAAAGCAAAAGAAGAAGCTGAAAAATCGGATAAATTAAAAACTGAATTCCTTGCGCAAATGTCGCACGAAATACGGACTCCCGTCAACAACATTGTTACTTTCACCTCTCTGTTAAAGGATGAAATGGAAGATAAACTCCCCGCGGGACTTGAATCTGCTTTTAAAATTATCGATTCAAGCGCAAAAAGACTTATCCGCACAATCGATTTGATTCTCAATATTTCTCAAATTCAATCAGGTAATTTCGATACAAAGTTTGAGGTGATTGACCTGAATAAGAACCTGCTTGATGATTTAATCCTTGAATTTTATTCCAAAGCAAAAACAAAAAATCTCGAACTGACTTTAAATAACTCTACCGACGATACTTTTGTCTTGGGCGACAGTTACACAATAAAACAAATTTTTGCCAATCTTATTGATAATGCAATTAAATACACCTCCGTCGGCGAAGTGAAAATACATTTATACAAAAACAGTATTGATAAAATTTGTGTGGATGTTATTGATTCAGGGATAGGGATTTCTTCCGAATATTTACCCTTTGTTTTCGAGCCCTTTACACAAGAAGACACCGGTTACTCAAGAAAATTTGAAGGAAATGGATTGGGTTTAGCTCTGGTGAAAAAATATGTAGAGCTAAACAAAGCATCTATCTCTGTCGGCAGTGAAAAAGGGAAAGGGACTAAATTCACGGTTAAGTTTGATCCGGTAAAAAAATAACCGGAAGAAGTAACCTCGAAGATTGCGGCTCAATTTCTTCCTTAATCTTCGAAGTTACAAACTGCAAAAAGTTTTTATCTGAGTAAAATCATTTTTTTCGTCTCAACAAAATTACCAGCGCGCAGCTGATAGAAATATACTCCGGAGGCGTATCCGCCTTTGGCGGAAACTCCACTTGATACCTGCTTATTTTTAACTTCGAATTGAGCAGTATGCCTTCCGGCAGATTGCTGTTCATTCACCAGCGTTGCAATTTCATTCCCAAGAACATCATAAATTTTTAATGTTACAAAACTGTTAGCCGCAAGCTGATAATTAATTACCGTACCCGGATTAAACGGATTGGGATAATTCTGAGAAAGCTTAAACTCATCCGGCTGCAAATTTCCTTTTTCACTTAATGATGTGATGTCATCAAACGTAATAATACTGATGTCATCCAAATACCAACCATCTTTTTGTAAATACTCATCCGAGAGGAGGCTGAAACGAATTTTAATTTGTTTTCCGGCAAATTGTTTTAAATCGATTTCTTCTTTCACCCAATTTTGCCGTGTCCCATCATATACGGGAGAATTTAAAGTGGTCTGCCTTCCCTGCCCGGCAGCATAATTTGCATATTTCCCGCCAACGGCAATCCATGTTTTTCCTTTATCGGAAGAAACTTCAACTACACCGCAATCCCAATCATTTTCAATGTCGAACTTTGTCCAAAAAGATAATTTCGGATTAGAAATATTTGAAAGATTAATCGAATCTTTAAACGTCATTACCACGGTTGAATTGTTTGCATAAACTCCATTCGGGCTGTCGGTAAACGAATTCGGGGCTGATATGTAAGTAGAAGTTGTTGCGTCCCACTTTTGTGCTACGTTAGAAGTTATATTCCATTTAGTTAACGGCGTTAAAGAAGTATCTTTAAAAACTATGTTTGCAGTGCCCACGGTTAACGTTAGAGTGTCGCTTGCCATTGGAACATCAGCTAAAGCAGTAGCCAAAACAATCTGAACGGTTTCCCCGTTTTTTAATGTTGGGCTGAGTACGAATACAAACCCGGAATCATTTGTGTAGCTTTCTCTTGATTTAAGATTTGCAAGCGTTGCTGTTGCATTAAAAGCAGTTACTTTAGAAGGGTCGGTAATTAATGAAAACGATACGTTTGCGGCATCGCTCAATCCTTTATTTTTTAATGCGATGGCTAAGTGAACGGTATCCCCCGGCGCGAAAAACTCTCTATCAAACGAATAATTTGAAAGTGAAACATACCCGCCGGCAACCCATGCATAATATAAATTCGGGAAAAGATTTTCTTCTGCAATAGGAAAAATTCTTTGCTGTGCGGGCCAGAATCCATCGCTGCCATTTCCTACTTCGGGAGTCATTGCAAAAATTTTTCCAACCGTTGCTGTATCGCCATCATACATAAAATCATCGCTGTTGCCGCGTGTAGAATACCCAACGGTACTTTGGTCTGTTCCGGTTGTATAATGATTAGATTTTGTCATGTCACCGGCGTACTCACGGAAGATAAGGGAATCAGGTGTTTCTTTTTCTAAGGCACCGTATGGATAAATTAATAGATTACCGTAAGTATGATAATTCAGAGCATTTTTAATTTTTCGCGAAGCAAGAAAATTTCCGATGCTCTGTGTCTCCGGTTCTGAAAAAGGAGCTATTCCTCTGTATGTTTCATCCGCCGGATTTGGACTTGAACCGCTGTTAGGAGCATTCCAATACTTTTGCGGTCCAAAATTTCTGTTTAAATCAATCCCATATGAGCCGCCGTTATTCCTTCTATTTTTTCTCCACATTCCCCCGCCGTTTGGATCTGTTGTTTGATTATAAACATAACCATCGGGATTTATTATCGGGATAAAATAAAGCTCGCGGTTGTTCACAAGATATTTTGCTTCGGCATCTGTTCCATAATTTTCTAAAAGATAATACATAAAGTAAAGCATCTGCATCATACCTTCGGGTTCACGCGCGTGAGTTAACGCTGTGTAAAGCACTTCAGGTTCGTCTTCATCAACATCAGGATTATCTGAAATCTTTACCGAATAAACCGGACGGTCTTCTACTGTTCTTCCAATCTCTGTTTTTGTAGTAATTAAATTTGGATAGAGCGATTTCATTTCATCAAGTTTTTGTATTACTTCATCGTATGTATAATATCCGCCCATTGATCCGTAACCAAAATTTTTAACGCCAAATTGATTTGTGCTTTTTTCAATTGCAAGCTGTTTCTCAAGCGAATTCATTTTCGGAAGTTTCTTGTAGTAAGCGCGCCAATCATCAATCAAAACATCGTACCGAAAATTGAGCAAAGTAAGCCGGTTGAATTCCGCATCATTTAAAAACGTGATGACGGCATTGTCTTTTGTCCGCTGAAAATGATCGAGATTGAGATTGAATGATGCTAATGTGCGGATATCTTCGCTATCATTTAAATAAATTTTGACTTGCTTGTAGCTCTGCCCAAATAGTGTAAACGAAAGGACGAAAATGAGCGTTAAAATTTTGTTCATCGGATTTGCTTTCAAATTAAATAAAAATCATTACCAACTTAAAGATTGATTTAATAAAACGAAACCTCGTGCCGCACAAGTTTCTTTTTTTCATAAAAGAACTTTGCGCTGAAAAATTTATCTTGATCAATCCACTCCATAAAAATTTGATCCCCATCCCACAAATTTAGCTGAGTTAATTTTTCATCGGGAATCCAGTCCAATCTTCCTTCGTTTGAATCAATAAGTTCGCCCGAAAAATTTTCAGCGACAAAGACGAAGACATACCAATCATGCACGCCGTCGAACAAAGGAAAAGTGATGAATCCTTTTAATTTTGGTTCAGTAATTGTTAATCCCGATTCTTCTTTTATCTCCCGGATGACGCACTCTTCCGGCGTTTCGCTTCTTTCAAATTTACCTCCAAGACCATTCCATTTCCCTTCGTGGAAATCATTTTCTTTCTTTATCCGGTGAAGCATTAACGTAGTTTTTTCTTCCCGGTTTTTCACATAACACAAAGTTGCTAATTTCATCTGCAATTTCTCGTTTTTGATATGTAAAATATATTGCTCTTCCTAAAGTAACAAAAAATATTTTTTTGTAAGTTTCAGTACAGAAAAAATTTCATCCAGAATTTGAGGAATGAATGGAAAAGACGACTTTTCATTTAAGTAAAGAACTAACGCATAAAATTGAAGAACGGCTATCGTTGTGGCAGGAACAGAATATTCCATCACGGTTGTGGAATTGTGACCCGGCAATTTGGAAAGAAAACCCCGCAGAACAAAAAGAATTGGCTGACCGGCTTGGCTGGCTAAATAAGCCTTACAAAATGCTTGATAGAATTTATGAACTTCAACAATTTGCAGATGAAATTAAAAATGATTTCACAAACGTTTTGCTGCTCGGAATGGGCGGAAGTAGTTTGGCTCCAGAAGTTTTTGCTAAAACTTTCGGCTCCAAACAAGGTTTTCCCAAACTTGAAATTCTCGACAGTACACATCCTTTAAATGTTAAAAGAATCGTCGATACTTACGATCTTTCAAAGACACTTTTTATCGTTGCCAGTAAATCGGGCGGCACAATTGAAACGATGTCTTTCTTTTATTACTTTTATAATGAAGTAAGCAAGTTCAATAAGAATCCGGGAAATCAATTTGTTGCTTTAACTGATCCGAGCACATGGCTTGAAAATTTTGCTACGGAAAAAAAGTTTAGAAAAATATTTTCAACGCCAAGCGATGTTGGAGGAAGATACTCCGCTTTAACGTACTTCGGCATGCTGCCGGCTGCACTGATGGGAATTGACATTGAAAGATTTTTACTCAATGCAAAAGATATGGCGGATGAATGCCAATCATACGTTGAAGCTTCTAAGAATCCGGGCTTTCATCTCGGCGCAGCCTTAGGTGAATTATATGAAAGCGGAAAAGATAAAGTAACTTTTTTTGTCTCACCTAAATTTTCTTCTTTCCCGCAATGGATTGAACAATTAGTTGCCGAAAGCACCGGCAAAGACGGAAAAGGAATTTTACCGATTTGCGATGAAGAAATTTCTCCGGTCAACAATTATAAAAATGACCGCGTTTTTGTTTTCATCAAATTGGTAAATGATGATAACACAAAACTTGATAAGTTTGCTGCCGAGTTAATAGCCGCGCAAAAACCGGTTATCGTTTTTCAACTTGATGAAACGTATCAATTGGCAAAAGAATTTTACCGCTGGGAAATTGCAACAGCGCTTTCCAGCGTGGTACTAAAGATTCATCCTTTCGATCAACCGGATGTTCAATTTGCAAAAACTTTGGCGGGCGAAAGTTTGAAAGAATACAAAGCCAGCGGAAAACTTCCTGAAACTAAAGCATCAATTACACAAGGACAAATTTCGTTTTTCAGTGAAGCTAAGCAAGGGGAAGCGGTCCAATCAATTTCTTCAGCATTAACTGAATTTCTTTCTCAAGCAGATGAACATGATTACGCGGCAATAATGTCTTTTACCGAATACGGCGATGAGGTGACAAAATCATTGCAAGCATTTCGAAATAAAATTGCAAAGAAATTTTCTCTTGCAACTACAATTGGTCTTGGTCCTCGTTTTCTCCACTCAACCGGACAACTGCACAAAGGCGGAAAGAATAACGGATTGTTCATTCAAATTACAAATGAAATAGAAAATGATATCGAGGTTCCCGGGCAAGGATATTCATTTGGAGTGCTAATCACCGCGCAAGCGCAAGGTGATTTTAGTGCATTAAAAAATAAGAATAGAAAAGTAATTTCTCTTCATATTACCGGAAATTTTGTTGAAGCGATCAATTCAATTTCATTGTAAATTGCTTTAGAATGAAAAATCCAAAACTGCTTGAAATAAATGTAAGACTTCTTGTAAGAAGGTTTGACGTTGAAGATAAAAGGGCAAAACTACCCGACATCCCTTTCTCTTATTGGAAAAATCTTGCCGACCTGGGAATTGAAATTGTTTGGCTGATGGGCGTTTGGGAAACAACGAGTATTCTTATTGACCGCTGCTGTTTTGAAGAATACCTTATTCAATCCTATAACAGAACTTTAAAAGACTGGCAAAGAAAAGACGTCATCGGTTCTCCCTACGCGATTGATAAATATGAAATTAATCCGGAACTCGGAACAAAGGAAGATTTACTTCAACTTAAGAAAACGCTGAACGAATTAAACATCCTCTTAATGCTTGATTTTGTTCCAAACCACTTTAGCGCTGAAACCGAACTTTTGAAAACTCATCCGGATATTTTTTTGGAAGCTACAGAAGAAATCATTTCCACTGACCGGCATACTTTTTATAGACCAATTCAACAGCCTCAACGGATTTTTGCACATGGCAGAGACCCTTTTTTCCCAGCATGGACAGACACTATTCAATTAAATTATTATAATTTGAACACTCGGAAGTTTATGACGGAGACTCTCCTCAGCATTGCGGAATTGTGTGATGGTGTCCGCTGTGATATGGCAATGCTTACATTGAATAATGTTTTTGGGAATACCTGGGGCGGGGTTATAAACGAATATCTTCACCCAAAACCGCATGATGAATTTTGGCAGCCGGCAATTGCCGCCATAAAAAAAGATCATCCGAATTTTATTTTCATGGCTGAAGCTTATTGGAATTTAGAATGGGATTTGCAGCAATTAGGTTTTGATTTTACTTACGATAAAAAACTTTTAGACAGATTGAAAGACGGAACCCCAAAGAATATTTATGACCACCTGCGAGCAGATTTAACTTTTCAACAAAAATCTTCCCGCTTCCTCGAAAATCATGATGAAGAAAGAGCCAAGCATTTATTGGGAATGGAGAAATCTTTGGCGGCGGCGGTTATCATTTCAACTATTCCCGGAATGCGTTTCTTTTTTGACGGACAGTTCGAAGGAAAGAAAATAAAATTACCTGTTCAACTCGGTCGAGAACCAATGGAAATCAAGAACAAAACGATCTCAAATTTTTATGAAAAATTATTTCGCATTATAAAAAATGAAATTTTTTCTTTAGGGAATTGGGAATTAAAAGAGGCGTTACCCATATGGGAGAAAGATCATACCAATGAGAATTTGCTTACTTGGCTTTGGACGTATAACGCACAACATTGCCTCGTTGTTGTAAATTATTCAAATATAACCTCTCAAGGCAGAATCAAAATCAATTCTGAAAGTTTTCAGGAATTAGTTATCCTTACCGATCTTCTGAACGGGAAAGAATACTTAAGATCAGCAAATGAAGTTTATTATTCGGGATTATTCGTAGAACTCGGTTCTTACCAAACACATTTATTTCAATACTAATTATTTCTGCGGTTCAGTTGATTTAAAGCTCTCTAAAAACTTTATTAACCAAAGTAAAATAAACCCCAGCAATGATAGTAACACATCGCTAATATCTATAATAAACTCAGGTGAATTTTTTACGATGTAACCAAGATATTTAGAAATAAATATCGTCGTAAAAAAGAGTGAAAACCCGAACAACCCTGCCCGGATAGGATAAAAAAAGTACTTCAGGAGAAACGGGCTTTTTAAATTTATCACGAACCCCGATTGAACTTTTCCATGAACAGAACTTATTTCATTCATAGGAGACCCCATGGTTTATTGTTAACGGATAATTACCTTACCTGTAAAAATATTAACGGTTTTAATATAACATTTTGAGAGGCATCACACAAGAAATATTTATCACATTCGTCATTTTTTTTGAGCGAACGTTTAAGCAGATAAGAAATAAGTTTTATTTGGCAAGAATGGTTATAAGGCTGGTGTCGTCTTCAAATTTTTGATCTGTAAATGTGCTAATCTGGGTACGTAAAAGAGAAAGAGGATCATTGGAATGGGGAAGTTTACTCACTAGTTCCACCAAACCTTCCGCCCCCAAAGGTTCACCGTTTGGTCCACGCGATTCAATAATTCCATCGGTAAATAAAACAAGCATATCATTTTCTTCCATTTGAATTTCTTTGTCTTCAAAGAATCCATTTGATGAAAACCCAAGCAACATGCCTTTGGATTGAATTAACCGAGCGGTTCCTTCTTTTGAGTTTTTAAAAACTACCGGTAAATCTCCCGCCCCTGAATATTTAGCAACTTTAGTTCTATTATTTAAAAAGATAACCGAAAGCGTCGTAAAAACTTCAGAAATTTTTGCATCTTGATATACTAACTCATTTACTTTTGACAGGATAATACTGGGAGTATATTCACTTGCGTTTTGTAAAGCTACGCGGATAGAACTTCTTACGTAGCCGGCATAAGCAATAGCAAAATACCAAGCGCCCCATTTTTTCCCCATCACATCACCAAGAACAATTGCAATGTTCTCGTTATCAAGCGGAAAATAATCTATAAAATCTCCTCCGGGAATTCCGGAAAAAGCTTGATGCCAATGCCGGATATCATAACCGGGAAAAGAAGGAAAAGTATCCGGTACTACTTTTACCTTCATAGAATCGGCAGCATCTTGAAGTTCGGAAACAACTTTTTGCCTGGCTTTGCCCAAACTTTTTATTGTAGCATTAACTTTTGCAACAACAACGCGAGGTCCGGCGGTTTTTATAACATAATCGGCAATTCCAAGATCATACCCGCGTAGAATATCTTCTTCCGCTCCTTTTGATGTTAAAAAGATGAAAGGAATCGACTTCAAATCCTGATCGCCCATTACCATTGAACGGAATTGAAATCCATCTATCTTGGGCATCATGATATCGGAAATGATGACATCGGGGATAATCGATTTTGAAAGTTTAAATCCTTCTTCAGCGCCGGTTGCAATTTCACATAAGAATCCTGATTTATTTAAATTATATTGAAAAAGTTTTGCAAGGGAAACATCATCATCAACTAAAACAATTTTAGGAACGGTCTCGGCTATTGTTTCCTGAATATTTTTTTTTGCTCCATAAGCTTTATAAATTTCAGCGCGACGAAGAAGCGCCTGCACTTTTAGTAATAATTCGGGAACAACAAATGGTTTGGTTATAATGTCATCTCCGCCGACGGCGAGTGCTCTTTCTTTATCTTCAAAACTGCTTTTTGCCGTTACAAAAATAAACGGGAGAACACGGTATTTTTCATTTTCGCGGACTTTTCCACAGAATGTATAACCGTCCATTCCTTCCATACTTACGTCGCAAAGCACAAGATCAATTTTGTTTTCTTCGAGGGCTTTAAACCCAAGGGAGGTATCCCCGGCTTCAACTACATTATACTCTTTTTGTTTTAAATGGAAGCCGAGCAACTTTCGGATAGTAATGTCATCATCAACAATAAGTATTGTTTTGGAATCATCGTTTGGCATTTCAGCTAAACTTTCTTTCCATAACTTTGAATAGCTTCAAGCTTGGATGGATAGGCTTCAAAAACGCGGTACATTCGTGTTAACTCGAACATTGAATGAACTGCAGGTTGAAAACCGACAAGTTTGAGATCGCCGCCGAGTGAAGTAATTTTTTTTAGGGAAACAACTAACGAACCGAGGAAAGTTGAATCGATAAATTCGCATTCGGAGAGATCGATAACTATTTTTCTTGCTCCTCCTTCAATTTCCTGCGCTAGAATTTTCTTAAATTCTTCCGCTTCTTTTAGCGTTGCACGTGATAGATTAACAACTTCAACAACAATTTCTTCAAAAGTTTCTTTTATAAAGTCCATATTTTTCCTTTTTTCTTATTGCAATTTACTTTTTATTCAAATTCTTTGCTATCAATTTTATAACGCTCCATTAATCGGTAAATTGTTGCTCTACCGAGTTGTAATTTTTTTGCGGCTTCGAGGATATTTCCTTTTGTAATGCGGAGAGCATGCCGCACTGACTCTTCTTTAATTTTTTCAAAAGGAATAATTACATCTTCTGTAAAATATCCTGAGGAAGTTCCGTATCTTCTACTCTGGTCGAAGACTCTAATATGAGCCGGGAAATCCTCCACGTCAATAGTGTTGGTATCGGAAATAATAATGCAACGCTCAATAGTGTTTTCCATTTCTCGAACATTACCGGGCCAATCATAATCATAAATTAATTTTAAAGCTCGTTTTGAAAAGCCTTTAATTTCTTTATGTAATTTGGTTTTACATTGATTAAGAAAATAATCAGCAAGAACAAGGATGTCTCCTTTGCGCTGGCGTAGCGGCGGAATATTGATCGGGAATGAATTTAAGCGGTAATACAAATCTTCCCTGAATTCTTTATCCTCAACCGCTTTTCGTAAATCCCTATTCGTCGCAGAAATAATTCTAACATCAGTTTTTAATAAATCATTTCCTCCAACCCGCTCAAATTCTCTTTGTTGAATAACGCGTAGTAATTTTGCCTGAAGCATCATTTCAAGTTCGCCGACTTCATCTAAAAAAATTGTTCCTTCATTTGCAATTTCAAATTTTCCGAGTTTCCGCTGATGGGCGCCGGTAAACGAACCTTTTTCGTGTCCGAATAATTCACTCTCTAAAAGCTCGCGCGGAATTGAAGCGCAGTTCACAACAATAAATGGTTTGTCTTTTCGAATTCCGTTAAAGTGAATTGCTTTGGCTATTAATTCTTTGCCGGTTCCGCTTTCACCGTGGATCAAAACCGTAATGTCGTTGTTCAGAACTTTGCTTACAAGTTTAAAAACATCCTGCATTTTTCCATCAGCCGAAATGATATTTTCAAACTTAAATTCGCGGTGAACATTTTCGCGAAGGTTTTGCACTTCACGGGTTAAATCATAATTTTTTATAGCATTTTTAATTGCCGGTTCAAGCCGCTGTGTATCAATTGGTTTCGGGAAATAATCATATGCCCCGTTGTGGAGAGCTTCCAATGCGGTTTCTATTCTTCCTTGGGCAGAGAGGATAATAACCGGAAGGTTTTCATCATACTGTTTTATCCGTTTTAATGCTTCAATACCGTTTAGACCGGGAAGCATAATATCAAGTAAAATTAAATCAGGTTTTGCCGAAAGTTTTTTTAGCGCTTGTTCGCCGTCGGTAAAAAGTTCGACTGCATAATCCCACTTGTCATGCACCCAATAAGAAAGCAATTTTGCAATTGCCGGTTCGTCATCAACAATGTAGATTAGTTTTTTCAATTTGTCATCCTTGATAATTAAGTAACGGTAATTTAATAATTAACGTAGTTCCCTTGTTCTCTTCGCTTTGCAGCGTGATCAAACCTTTATGATGATCAATGATCTGTTTCACTAAAGCAAGCCCTAAGCCGGTTCCGGGAATTTCTGTTCCGGGCCTGCTTACCCGATAAAATTTCTGAAAAATAAACGGCAAATCTTTTGCGGGGATTCCAACTCCCGTATCGCTAATAATTACTTCATATTCTTTAAAAAGATTTTGAGCCAAAAGCGTGACGCGTCCTTCTTGAATATTAAATTTTATTGCATTCGTTAGCAGATTCTCAAAAAGCTGAGTAATTCTTTCTTCGTCGGCATAGACTAAAACAGTTTCGGGCGGAATATCAGCAGAAAGTGTTATCTGTTTTGCCTCGGCATAAGCACGAACTTTTTCGATGCTTTTTTTTAGAATTTCATTAATGTCGAATTCTGTTTTATTAAGAACGATTTTCCCACCTTCAATTTTAGAAATGTCAAGCACGTCGTTTATTAGATTTGCAAGGCGTTTTGCTTCCTCTAAAATAATTTTGTTGAATTCTTTTTTCATATCTTCGGGCATGGAAGAATCGGAATCAATCGTTTCGGAGAAGCCGATAATTGAAGCTAAGGGTGTTCGTAGTTCATGCGAAATGTTTGAAACGAATTCGTTTTTCAATCTGTTCAATTCTTCAAGTACGGAAATTCTCTGTTTTGCCCTATCTCTTTCAACAGAAATGATTCTTCTCGCTTCTACTAATTTGTTGGATAAATCTCTTACTTTATCTTCTAAAGAATTTCGGGAAGTACTGTTTCTGCCAATGGCAATTACGCCGCTAATTTTTTTCTGGTCGTCGAAAATTGTTCTTGCGTTTAGTTCAAATATAATACTTTTTCCATATTTGCTTTGAAATTTCGTTTCAAAAGTTTGGACGGTAGATGAAGCAATTAATAGTTGAAAGGATTTGATGAAAGCTCCTTTTACAGGTTCATCAATAAATGAAAGGATGTGTTTTCCTCTCATTTCATCTGTCTGATATTCAAGTGAAAGCGCCCCGTTTCCGTTAACTAAAACAAAATTTCCGTTAGCATCTAAAATAAAAATTAAATCTTCAGCGGTTTCAAATAAAATTTTTAATTGTTTTTCCGATTCTTCAAGTAATGCCTTTTGATAGAGTTCATCATAAACTTCAAATATAATACCGTCAATATATTTTACTTCGTTTCCTTCGTATTGAGGAATTGCACGCATGCGGAGTAAGAATTTTTCATTCGCATTTTTTACAACGGTGAAATCGACTGTTGACTGAAATCCTTTTTCAAGTGATCGGAAAAACTCTTTCATATCATGGTAGTGTGCAGCGTTAATTTTTTTTAATATTAACTTTGGGTTGGCAATAATTTCTTCGGAGGAAAAGCCAAAATATTTTTTTATAGAGGAAGAGACAAAAATTAATTTTTTATACTCTTTTTCAGAACGGAGAAAGACCCCAGAAAAGTTCTCCGGCATATTTTGGAATTCATTTTTCATCAATTTAGACTTGCAGTATTTTTCTAAAAATTTCTAAGACTTCTCAATTCTAAAATACAAATTTTATCCGAAGTTTTTGATTCACTTTCTATCAGGTTCTTACAATATTTTTCTTCACAGAAGTATTTCTGCACAATCACCTGGATCACAAAATACTTAAAATATACGGCACGACCTTCTTGTTTTTTTAATAAAAAATTACAACCTTTGCGCTGTGTTTTCATAAAATCTTTAACATGAGATATGAAACACCGAAAGTAATTTTCATTCACAATCTAATGGAGTTTTTAATGAAAAAGTTCACTGCTGTTTTTGCATTTGTTCTTTTGGTTAGTTCATTTTCATTTGGTCAATATTCCGGGAAGTCCAGTTTAGGTGCTTTGGTTGGTTTTGGCGGCGGCGGTTTAACCGGTACCGGTGCTATTCCAATCGCCGCAGAATTTAATTTCTATAAAATAAATGAAAATGTTCAACTTGGTGCTTTTGCAGGTTTCTCAAGTACTTCTGAAGATATTGGCTATGGGTACAAATGGAAATATACTTACATTATTGTTGCCGGTCAGGGTACCTACCATTTCTCTCCAGGCGCAAAATTTGATCCTTTTGCTGGACTTGCATTAGGTTACAATATTGGTTCGGTAACTTTGGAAGGTGGTTCATCAAGTTTTTGGGCTACACCAACTGTTGGCGGTTTATTCTATAGCGGTTTCGCCGGCTTCAATTATTGGATGAGCCCAAATTTCGCATTACAAGCTCGTGTTGGTTACTTCCCTTATATTGGTGTTGGAATTACTTATTCCATGTAAGAGAGTTTTATTCTTTCTTTAAAAGCCGTCTCGCAAAGACGGCTTTTTTATTTTAAATTTTGATAAACTTTTGTAAGAATTGCATTTCGTTTGTAGCGCAATAAATATTGTAGAGTTGTTTGTGTATTTGTTTAATTATTATTTAATATTTAATTTTTCATGTAACAATTTTAAAAATATCTAATGGAGATTTATTATGCTCAAGAGATTATTTTTCGCAATCGTTATTCTCACCACTGCCCAATCTTTTTCACAGCCCTACTTAGCTCTTCATGCAGGATACGGATTGTCTGCCGCATCTGAGGTTATTAATACTAAATCTATTGATAATGGGCACCAAAATGTTTACGGAACATTAGGTTCCGGTTTACACTTCGGCGGGGCTATAGGTTTTATGATGCACGAAAATTTTGGTTTAGAACTGGGGCTTACTTATACGAAGGGCTCCTCAATGGATGGCAATTACAAAAGTTCGGGTAGGACGTATGACCAAAAAGTTTATGGAAATTACCTCGGTATAGCTCCATCAGTAATTGTTCAAACAAAAGCTGACAATGTTCGCCCTTACGCTAAATTTGGCTTTGTTCTTGCTTTACCTGGTGCAACAGAAGAACAATCTACTTATTCAGGAACCCAAAAAGGTGAGTATAGCGGCGGTATGGCTTTGGGTTATACTGGAGCAGCCGGGCTAAATTTGGGAACTGATAGAATGCAGTTATTTATTGAATTAGCACTGACTTCACTATCCTGGGCACCGGCAAAGGTAAAATATTCAGATGCGTCAGGTCATAGTATAGAATATGATTTAAAGGATGAAGATCCCGCTCCCTCATCTAACCCAACTTCTGTTAGACTTTCACAAACGATACCATTTAGCAATATTGCTTTGAATGTTGGTATTAAAGTAGGATTCTAAATTTTTAAAGTTTTATTCTTTCTTTACAGCCGTCTCACATAGACGGCTTTTTTTAATTTAAATTTTTATTAACTCATTTTTTAAAAATTATATTTCGGCTGTAGCGCAACAAATAAAAATTGCGGGGTTGTTTGTGTAAAAGTATTTCCAAATTCCGAAACAACTGCCAACGAAAATCCTTTCCCTTCGTTTTCAAAAAAATTAATGCCGGCAGAGAATGAAAAAACTGCACCGTAATTCCATGTGTTTACATCGCTATAAGTTTTATCATTTAAAATCAGCGGACCAAATCCTTCTTCAAAATATAATTGTTTAAACACTTGCTGCTGAAACAGTATTTGTAGTGATCCTCCTTTCAGTAAAGGATAGTATTTGTTTTGCCTGTTTCCCGGGATGAGTGCATTAAAATCACGCATGTAAATTATTTCCAATCTTACATAAGCCGGATCGGAAAATTGAAGAACAACATCAGAAAAAAAGGAAAGTGAATAAGAAAAAATTTGCGGTGAATTACCGCTGAGCATCCCCAGTCCCGATTGTCCGCCGATTGCTTTCAACCTTACTTGAGAGTTACTTCCAGAAGTAACTATTGCTCCCCATAAGAAAACCAGTAATACAGTTTTTGATATCATATTTTTTTTATATTTCGTAAGTTGCTGCCTAAGTTCACTGCAAAATATTTAATTTATTCGAAAGGTAAAAGATGGAATTACAACTCTTTCAATATAAAGCTTTTGTAACTGCTGTTTACGACGGTGATACTTGTACTGTTGATATTGATCTCGGTTTGCACGTTTGGATAAAAAATGAAAAAATCAGATTGTGCAGAATTAACGCGCCGGAATTACGGGGAAAAGAAAGAAACCAAGGACTTCTTTCGCGCGATTTTCTCCGCAGTTTGATCTTGAATAAGGAAATTACTCTTCGGACTGTTAAGGACGCCAGAGAGAAATACGGAAGATATCTTGGCGAGATTTGGATTGTTGATGCCAAAGGAAAATCCTTAAATGTAAATGATGAACTCGTTAAAAACGGTTTTGCAGAGTACAAAGAATATTAACCATCCTTTATATGGAAGTAATTATAGTAATACCGTTTAAGTTTTTGTGTCAATATATTTGAGTTCTATTTACATCAACCGTTATCCCTCAAACATCAAACATAGCAGCTTGTTGAGCTATGCTTTATTCAAATGTTCATTAATAATTTCGATGAGCTGATTTTTACGGTAAGGTTTTGCCAGGTAACCATTAAATCCTTCTCTCAAAAACTGTTCTTTATCGGCAAATAGCGCATAACCGGTGATCGCAATAATCGGCACGTTTTCATAGCCGCTGATTTTTCGTATTTCTTTTGCAGCAGTTCTTCCGTCAATCGCTCCATCTAAACTGATATCCATCAAAATAAGAGCATACTTTTCGCTCTTTGCTTTTTGGATTGCCTGAATTGCATTAACGGCATCATCAACTTCAAATGAATCATATAAGAATTTTGTAATAACCGTCCTATTCTCTAAATTATCTTCTACTGAAAGAATTTTAATTTTCTCTGTTTCAGGACACTTCTCGTTTTTTTCTTGCTGCAAAATTTGGTCTCCTAATGGTTTCTCTTTTTTTTCTGCCGGAATAATGATTGAAAAAGTTGAACCGGTTCCCCACTTACTTTTTACTGTGATTTCTCCATTTAAATATTCTACCATGCGCTTGGCTAAAGACAACCCAATACCGATGCCTTCATAACCTCTTCCCAATCCTTCACTTAATTGTTTAAATTCTTTAAAAATAATTGATTGGTTTTCTTTGGAGAGGCCAATTCCTGTATCGGTAATATCAAATTGAATAAAGCGAAGTCCTTCTTTTTCAATTGGAAAAACTTCAACATTTATCTTACCGTTTCTTGTAAATTTAATTGCATTATCAACAATATAGGATAGGGATTTCGTTAAAAATCTTTCATCGGCTATAACTGTATAACTTCCAACATTAATATTGATTTGAAAATCAAGTCCTCTCTGTACAGCTATAGGAGAATACTCTTGGGTGATAGGATTTATAAGGGAAGAGATGTTGAGGTGTTTCAGTTTTATAAGATTTTTTTCTTTATCAACCTGGGATAAATCCAGGATAGCAGTTAACGTATCTAACAACCGCTTGCCGGATTTATGAATTCCCCTTGCTAAATCTTTCATATCTGCATTCTCAGCTTCGCCTTCAATGATATCAGAAAAACCAAGAATTCCGTTTAAGGGTGTACGGAACTCGTGGCTTAAATTTTCCAACAAGTGAGATTTCATCTGGCTCGAATCTTCTGCCAACTTTTTAGCAATTTCTAATTCTGCAAGAAATCTTTTCTTGTCGGTAATGTCTTCCTGGTTGCAGACATAATTTATAATAGTTCCGTCTTCAAGCTTTATCGGAGAAATAGAAGCAGAAACCCAATAGAGATCTCCGTTTTTTTTCCGGTTATGAACATCACCCTTCCATGTTTTACCCGCGGAGATGGTATTCCAGAGCATTTTATAGTCTTCGCTTTTCATTTCACCGGATTTTAAAATACGGGGATTTTTCCCAACAACTTCTTCGGCGCTGTAGCCGCTTAATTCTACAAACTTCGGATTAACATATTCGATGTTCCCTTCAACATCGGTAATTATTTTTGCGGTAGGACTTTGTTCAACGGCGCGTAAAAGTTGAAGTATTTTTCTTTCCGCTAATTTTTTTTCTTTCATCATTTCAGAATTTTTTAATGCTGAAGAAACAGCAGGTCCCAACCGCTTTAAATTGGTTTTCAAAATATAATCTTCGGCACCGGCTTTCATACATTCCACGGCAATATCTTCACTAACCGAACCGGTAACTACAATAAACGGAATATTCGGGGCAATGCATTTTTTATCGGACAACGCAAATAAAGCGTTAAATGAAGGGAGTAAATAATCGGCGAGAATAAGATCGGGGGAAAATTTTGATAAAGCATCAAGAAAATCAGATTCGGTTTCAACTCTTTTTGCCGTAAAAGATAAACCAGAATGTTTTAATTCCCACTCAATAATTTCAGCATCTTCTGGAACGTCTTCAAGCATCAATATTTTTAATTCTTTTTCCACTAAATTCAAAATAATTTATTTGTAAAATACTCTATGCGTACCGTTGTCAAATTGACGGTTGATTTAATATAAGCCAATACATTCCAAGATCAGAAATCACTTTCATAAACATATCAAAAGCGATCGGCTTAACGATATAACTATTAACTCCAAGGTTATAGCATTTTTCAATATCCATTTCTTCTTTTGATGAAGTAAGTACAACAACGGGAATATTCTTTGTTTTTTCGTTAGCCTTTATTTCCCGGAGAACTTCAATTCCACCGATCTTGGGGAGTTTTAAATCAAGAAGAATAAGCTTGGGATTCTGTTCGGTATTTCTGCCGGTAAATTTTCCTTTTGCAAAAATAAAATCGAGCGCCTCCTCACCGTCGCCCACCAAAAACACTTTATTTGCAATTTTGTTTTTCTTTAGAGCCTTAAGGGTGAGTTCGGCATCATCCGGATTATCTTCAACAAACAAAATTTCAATTTCATTTGAATTCATTTTTAACCTCAAGATAGTTTTTCTTGTTTCCAGTTATCAAAGATGCTTCGTGTAATTCATACCGTCAAAAGCAGTTTTTCCAAACAGAATCAAAAGTAAAAAAAACGAAACTCTTAAATAATTAATTCTTAGTTTTCGGCAACGTAAAGTAAAATGTTGCCCCTTCATTAACTTTTCCTTCACACCAAATTTTACCGCCATGTTTTTGAATAATGCGATAAACAATAGCTAAACCCACTCCCGTACCTTCAAACTCTACTGAGCTGTGAAGACGCTGGAAGACGCCGAAAATCTTGTCAACAAACCGCATATCAAAACCAACCCCATTATCTTTTACAACATACATAATTTCTTTTTCATTTTCAGTTCCAAAAATCTCAACCTTTGCGTTCAAGTTGCCGCGGGTATATTTGAGAGAATTAGAAAGCAGATTGATTGCAACTTGTTTTAACATGGCAAAATCGCCTGTAGCTTCAGGCAAAGGATGGATAATAAAATCAATTGTTCTGCCCGATACTTCTCTCTTAAGTTCATCATAAGTCGTTTCAAAGAGAAGTTTCATATCTATTTTCGAATAGGCGATCTCTTTTCTTCCTGTACGCGAAAAGGCTAACAAATCATCTATTAGCTGACCCATTTGATTGGCATTACGGCTGATCGTCGAAAGAAAGTGCTTTCCCTCGTCATCAAGTTTGTCGTTGTAATTTTCATGAAGAAGAATTGAGAAACCATCCAGAGCGCGAAGCGGTGCGCGGAGATCGTGAGAAACAGAATAACTAAATGCTTCCAATTCCCGGTTTGCATCATTAAGTTGGGCGGTTCGTTCAATTACCCGTTGTTCAAGTTCTGTATTGAGTTGAGTAATTTCTCCTTCCGCATGCTTACGTTCGGTAATGTCTTCAACACTCGACCAGATATATTTTTCATCTCCTTTTTTAATGATTAATTGATAAATCGCATACCATCGTAGACAGTAAAAATAGCAAGACATCGTTTACAGTTTGAAGAAATTCTAATTATAAATCTTCGATATTATACTTTTTGATTTTGGCAATCAGGTTAACTCTTGAAATTCCAAAAATCCCGGCGGCTTTTGTTCTGTTTTTGTTGGTAAAGTTGAGGACTTTCTTTATTTGTTCTTTTTCCACTTCAAGAAGAGAGCAAGGAACAATATCTTCATCGTATCTGTAAATGCTTTTGCTGCTATCAAGAAAATAATTGGGAAGAGATTTTTTTCTAAGTTCGTTTGAGGTTTCAATTATTATGGCGCTGTTAATAATATTCATTAATTCTCTTACGTTACCGGGGAATGTGTAAGCAGCTAAAAACTTGAAAACCTCATCGGAGATTTTCCCAACGTTCTTTTTATATTTTTCGTTGAACATCTTTAAGAAGTGATTTGCAAGCAGTTCAACGTCTCCTTTCCTTTCTCTTAATGGAGGCAGACTGAGTGAATTGATGTTCAATCTAAAAAATAAATCTTTCCTGAAATTGCCTTTTTGAATTTCTTCATACAAATTTTTATTCGTTGCGGCAATAATCCTCACATCTACTTTGATATTTTTAGTAGAACCAAGTCTGTAAAATTCGTCTTCTTGAAGAACCCGAAGCAATTTAACTTGTATCGGAAGGGATAATTCGCCAATCTCATCCAGAAATAAAGTACCGCCGTTGGCTTCCTCCAGAAAACCGGTTTTATCTTTTGAGGCTCCGGTGAAAGCGCCTTTCTCATGCCCAAAAAACTCTGAGGAAAATAACTCTTGAGCAAATGTTCCGGCATTTACTGCGACAAATTTTTTATCGTTTCTGTTACTAATTTTATGAATTGCTTCAGCAATCAATTCTTTCCCTGAACCACTTTCACCCCAAATAAGAATACTATTATCCGTCTGTGCAAATTTTTCCGTAAGGTGAAAAATATTGATCATCTTCTCGTCGTGTGTAATAATGTTTTGAAAAACCTCTTTATATTTCAATCCGTTTAATGTAGCTCTATGTGCAGAATCGAATTCACTATTCAACAAGTTCTTTTCTCTGATTGCATCCTCAATCGTTTTAAATAAGAGATCTTCTTCAAGAGGTTTTAGCATATAATCGTATGTTCCAAGTGTCATGGCGCTAATTTTCTGTTGTGACACTTTGCTCTATTAGAATTATTATAACAATCCGCTCAAAAAGTAACAAACAACATTGGTTCATAGGTGTACGTTCGATTGAGTCGACTGGAATGGCCTGTAAGATAGTTAGCAAACAAACGATTATTTTGCATGATAATAACGAAGGCAATCGCAAGCACCACTATACCTATCGATAAAATCAAATTTATTTTTTTCATTCCGTCACCGGGGATAGTTAGATTTATATTAAAATTTTTGATGTTATGGACATTTGTAGAAAACTTTCCCCTATTTAAAAATCAAGCCCGACTGATGCCTTTAGTGCACCTTTCGTACAAACATTTATACAAGTTAAACACATGATACATTCACTTGAGAGAACACGTTTCCCCAGTTTTGTGTAGCTTATTACATCAATATCCATGGGGCAAATTTTCGAACACGCTGCGCACTCATTACAAAGATTTTTATTACCTTCAATTCTTAGAATTGATAATGAACTCGACATTTTTAAGAACGTTGTAACGGGACAAACATATTTACAGAATGCTCGATTGTCTTTTAATATAAAAGTTAGACTAATCCCAACAGTATAATAGATCCCATTTCCAATTAAGAACCAATACATCCCGGCAACGTCCCAATATTCTTTCAGAATAGTGTAGTCGAATCCAAACCATAAAATAATTACGAGAGTTAAACTCATTGCAAAATGGAGATAGCGTATCCACCCAAATTTAGAAGGAAGTTTTGTTCTACCTTTTCTGTAGGGAAGAAAATCCAAAACCACCATTGTCCAGCAGCCCCATCCACACCACCCTCTATTTAATATTATGGGACCTAAAATCTTCGCAACCAAGTAGTGAGTTACCGTCCCGGAATAAACTCCGGCAAAGAGATAAAAAAAGAATCCTTCAACTTGTCCGTTGATTCTCCCAAAAACTCCCATGCCGAAAAACATCGCAACGCTTATCATGATTAAGGAAAGCCTTACACCTATCAATCTCCGTTTCTTCGATAGCGTGGAATAAACTATCATTCCAAGAGATGTAAAGAAGCCGATGTAGAAATAATTTATCGAAAGAAATAAATCATTCTCGATTAAATAAGTTGCAAGACTTAATATGAGGAAGAAAGACAAAACAACTACCGGCGCAACAATGTAGTTCCGTTTTTTATTGCTCTTTATTTTCATCATACTATCCTTAATCATCGATTTGATAACAGATAACTAAAATTCTAATTCTAATCCAAGTACCGGCAATAGAGAAAACTGATACACGTTATCAATGGTGCCGTCGGAGTTGTATTGGTATCCGGCGATATTTTGTCTGTTATAAAGATTTTGTACTGATAAAGTTACAACAAGATTCCATGTCTCATAATTATATCTGCTGCTGAATCCGAGATCGAGTCTGTGATAAGCAGGATATCTTGATTTATTAATTTCCTCCGATGGAGACCAGGAACCTTGCGTCCATGTTACCCCACCAACTCTATGCTGTTCATCAGTTGAGTACTTATATTCGGTATAAGGTTTCCCACTTGCGTACCTCCATCTTAAACTGATTTCCATATCATTTGAAAGCGGAAGTAAATAACTTGGATAGCGTAAATAGAAGGGCCAATCTTTAGATTTGTCTCCTAAATCCTTAAATCTTTTTCCAACAACCGCTGTAAAAGTATAGGGGAAATCATACTCAGAAACAATTTTTTGTCCTTCTTTACCAATTCTCGGATCATTGCACTCCGTCCACATTCTTGAAAAGCTAAGCGTGCCGTATAGATCAGTTACTAACTTTTGTTGAACTTGAAGATCAATTCCATAGACTTTTTGTTCGCCGATGTTCAAATATTTATCCGAGCGAAATGTTTTATCATTAAAATGAACAAAGTCTTCACGCACAGGGAGTTGAGAATATTTTTTGTAGTAGCTTTCAAGATTTACTTTCAAACCGTCATCAATAATGTGTTCAAACCCCACAACAAAGTGGCGAGCATGGCTGTTCTTTAAAGATTTGTTGATGTAGGTCTGATACCGGTCACCATATGTTGGATAATTCTGTGTTTGATAAAATTCGCCGTACGCAAAGTTCAAACTCGTTAAAGCCGGAACAAGATAGTAGGAGAGTGAAAATCTTGGGCTAAAGTTCGCAGCTTTGCTATAAGAGAAATAATCATACCGGGCACCGATATTAAGCAATAGTCTTTTATCCATCAATTCAAAGATGTCGTTAACATATACATTGCTTTTGTTCTGGTTAAAAAGCTTCAAATCGTAATTCAATTCTGATGGAGGCATGACAACCATTTGTTCAAATAGTCCGTCTGAGTCCAAATCGTATCTTGCAGTATCGGGATCAATGTTTGCCGTTTGTTTATACCCGGCAAATTTAATAGCTGCGCCGAAATCAAGTTTATTATTCTTTAAGACATTCCAACCGAACTCTGCTTTTCCCGCAAATTCGAAATTATCACTGAGTTCATTGAATGATGTTCTGGTTGCAAGAGTTTTGTTACTTGAAATTTTACCTTTGCCGTCAAAATTTCTTTGAGTAAAATTTTGTCCGATTTCAACGAAGTTGTGATGATTATTTCCATAAATAGTTATTGTTGAATAAAAATCATTGGACCAAAGGCTTCTGAGTGATAAACCGGCTGCCCATTGATTTTGTTTTGTGTTAATTTTTTCAACATTGACGGAGTCGGATACATTAGCTTTTGAGGGATATTCATAATCAGGAACGCCATCAAAAAGAAATTTATCATTTCCATAAATACCGGATAATGAAATTTTGTGGGTTGATGTGAGATCGTATGCAAGTTTGTATTGAGTATCGTAATACCGCGGGATTGCAGTTAATCCAACCGATCCTGCAATAAGATCGATATAACTTTTCCGTGCTGAAATTAGCCACGAGCCTTTTCCACCATTGATATTTCCTTCAAGGATGGCTCCCATTCCTGCCATTGAAAGATTTGCCTGTCCTGTAAATAAATTATTTCGGGTTCCTTCGCGGGTAGTGATATTCATAACCGAAGACATTTTATCTCCATATTTAGAGATAAATCCGCCAAGTGAAAATTGAATATCGCGAATAAGACTAACATTAACCATGTTTATTGGTCCGCTTGAATTATACTCATTCGGATAATGATTGGTAGAATGAAGTTCCATTCCATCATAGACAGTCAAATTTTCATTTGCTGAACCGCCTCTTACCAGCAATTCATTCATCTGATCATTTGAAAATGAAACACCGGCAATTGACTGAAGGATCCTTTGATAATCAGCTAACGATCCTGGCGATCTTCTGATTTCTTCAACGCTCAATGAAACCGTGCTGAGATTATTTTCGAGAACTGTTTTATCAAAATAATCTGCTGTAACGCCTACTTCATTTAATTCCAAAGTAGTTTCACTTAATTGCAAATCAAGAAAAACTTCGCTTCCGGTTTTTACAATGATATCTGTTTTTACAACAGTTGTGTACCCCATCGAACTAACCTTTACCGAATAACTTCCAACCGGTACACGGATAAGAAACTTTCCTTCGATGTCGGTTATAGCTCCACTGCTCTTTAGTTCAACAACTAAAATATTCGCACCTATCAATGGTTCTTTGGTTGCTGCATCAATCACCGTTCCGGTAACTGTTCCGGATTGAGCAAAATTGTTTTGTGACAAACATATCACCAACATTGATAACACTAAAATTGATTTTAACTTTTTCATTTTTTCATCTTTCTGTTTTATTGTTAAATTCTTATTGTCATTTACTACTTTAGTTAACCTTCATCTTCTACTGCTGAAAGCGAACCGGTTTTTCTTTGAGTTGAAATTCTAATTGTTCCCGCTTTAGCTTTCATTCCAAAAAACAGACGTGTAACGGCAAAATGTTTTATAAGAAGTTCATACAGCGCCAAACTTATTCCGAAGGTAACTACCACTAATAAAACAAACTTCGGCAGAACTCCCAAATCCAATTGAATGATGTAATAAGCGAAAATCAATTCGACGGTTTGATGTAAAATATAGAGAGGATAAACTGACTCATTTGCGTAGGTGAGGATTTTGCTTGACTTATTCAGATAAATTCTTCCATACCCTACTGCGGCAAATAACAACGATGGGATCATCACCATTTTGAATAAGCCGTAAACATAGATGAACCAACCGGCATCCTCATTAACAACTTCGAAAGTCGGACCCCAAACAAACAAAGCCAGAACAATGGCGGGAACAAGTGCTTGTATTAAAGACTGTTTCCTTTTTGCAACCAAAACTTCCCAAAATCCATCAATCGCCGAGATGCAAAAACCAAGGATGAATAATGAAAATGAGATACTGTGGTTATACCAATCGTCAATTAATCCGTGTGTCTCCGGATATTTTTGAGCAAGTGTATAATAAAAGAAAAGGAATGGAATTGTAATCAAATAGATCGAGTTCGGATGTCTTTTCAAAAACGAACCGATATTATTTTTCAAGTAAAGCGATTTTTCACTTCTTAAATATTTGAATAGCGGATAAGCAAGTATTGAATAAACAAAAATGTAAAGCACATACCAGAGGTGATGCCAGCTTAAAGCTCCACCTAACGGATATGGGATAAAATTGAAAACCGTTTTCCAGAATTCCCAGTAATTAGCAAAGTTGATTCCATGAAACAATCTATCGTAATAAATCTGCGGAGGAACGATTACAAACATTCCGAACAAAAGAGGAATTAAAAGCCGCTTGCTTCGTTCACCAAAATATTTTTTACCGATTCGTTTACCCATCGAATGGTAAAGAACAATTCCGGAAATCATAAACAACAACGGCAACCGCCATTGATGCAAAAATGCCATCCATGTTTCAAACCATTCAACCGTAACATTATTTTTAAGATGAAATTCCCATGGAACGAAAACCATTCCAACATGAAAAAATATAAGTATATAGAAAGCTATAACTCTTAGCCAATCTATATCGTAACGTCTTTGTACTGTTTCCATTGTAGTTCCTTTTTGTTAAAATTTCGATAGCAAAATTATCATGCGTATTTCCCTCTTGCAGATGATTTGTCACGAAAGGAGAAAATTGAGACGCAAAAGGGATATAGAAAGATTTTAAAATTTAGTTTGAGAGTGGTGCGTATTTTTTTGTTAATTGAAATGATAAAAGAGTTGAAATAATTTATCCCGCTCATACCTGCCGGAATCCCTCTCATGCCCAATATGTTTTTAACTTTAAAGAAAATGAAGATATTTGCTGCGAGAAAAGAATAAATTTTTACCGAAACTTGAGATTTTATTATGAACCTTCTCGACGGAAGAAATAAACCAAAACTTTTTATTGCTGTCTTCATCATCGCCACCATTATGGCGTTGATGAGTGCCTCTATCAATATTTCGGCGGAACTAGCGGAACGGTATTACGAATTAACTCCGGCAGATTGGGCAAAAGCTATCTATCCTTTAATTGATGAACTGACGGGAGTTTATACTTTTTGGTTGTTAGTTCCGGCAATCCTTGCATTCTTTAAAAGATTTCCTTTCAACAAAAATAATTTTCTCAGGCTTATTCCTCTTTATCTTCTTGCTACCATTGTCATCGGGTTAACGCACACCGGACTGATGTATATTACCCGTTCGATAATCTATCCGGCGTTGGATTTGGGAAATTATAACTATGGTTATATCCCCTATCGAATTGTGATGGAATATTTAAAACAATTCATCGTCTTTTGGATAGTGTTTATCGTTTATACGATTTATAAAATGAACAAGAGAAACGAGGAGCAAAATCTTAAAACAGCAAAATTAGAAGAACAACTTACCCGTGCGCGGCTTGAAACTTTAAAGATGCAGTTGAATCCACATTTCCTCTTTAACACGCTCAACATGATTTCATCAACAATGTATGAAGATATTCATGCTGCCGACAAAATGATCGCAAATCTCAGCGATCTTTTAAGAATAACTTTAAAAAGTTCATCCAAAGGTGAAAATATTCTTGCTAAGGAAATTGAAATTCTGAATCTCTATATCGATATTATGAAAGCTCGTTTCAAAGATAAGCTCTCAATTGAATTGCATTTAGATAAAGATATTGAAAATGCTATGGTTCCAAATTTTCTTTTTCAACCTTTAGTTGAAAACTCCATAAAATATGGGATGGAAAATTTGTCGGGAACCAAAATTGAAATAACTGTAAAAAGAATTGAGACCAAACTCCTAATAGAAATATTAGACAATGGTCCGGGCATGCAGAAAGATTTTAATGAAGCATTGTCAAGCGGTGTGGGATTATCAAATACCGCTGAACGTTTAGAGAAATTATACGGAAATGATTTTGAATTTAATTGGCAAAATAGAGAAGAAGGTGGTTTGCAGCTTACAATCGAAATTCCATTTAAAGTTGAGGAATTACAACAATGAAAGTACTGATTGTTGATGATGAACAACCGGCTCGAAAAAAGATCATTTCCTTTTTGAACAGCGAGACAGGTATTGAGCAAATCTCTGAAGCCGGAAATGGTTTAGAGGCGATTGACAAAATAAGAGATGAAAAACCTGATCTGGTTTTTCTCGATATTCAAATGCCGGGGAAAGATGGATTTGGAGTAATTGCAGAAATCGGTTCTGAGAATATGCCGCCGGTAGTATTTGTAACAGCTTATGATCAGTATGCTATTGATGCTTTTGATGTGAACGCCGTCGATTATCTCTTAAAACCATTTGATCAAGAGCGGTTTAAGGTTTCGTTCAACCGTGTGCTCGACGAAATAAAAATTAAAAGAAATAAATCTGATGAACTTCGATTAATCTTAAATGAAATTAAAAAAGAGAAGAAATATTTAGACAGAATTCTAATAAATGTTGGAGCCAAATATTTTTTCGTTGCGTTAAAAGAGATTCTCTACATATCATCGGCAGAAAAATATGCCGAGCTTCATACCATCAAAGGCAAATATCTTTTAAGAGAAACGATGACTAATCTTGAAGAATCCCTTGACCCGGAAATGTTCGCTCGAATTCATCGTTCTTATATTGTGAACATAGAACAAATACAAGAAATGCAGCCCTGGTCGCATGGAGATTATGTGGTCATTTTGAAAAACGGGGAAAAACTCCAGATGAGCAGAAGGTATAAAGACAGGTTGATGACTTAAAATTTCTTAGAAGCTTCCGTTCCGCCTGCGGTTGATCGTACTTGCATCCCGACAAAGTCGGGATAACAGCCGAAGTTTCATAACAGAATCTCTCCCGAAATAATTTTTTCAATCATCGTTTTACTTTTCCAGTTTTTTATTTTCAGTTCAACCTGATGAGCAATTTCTTTTGATGGATATTCTTTTGTGAAAGCAATTTCCCATGGCCGGTAGCGAGAGGTGAAACCTTTTTCGAATGTATTATGATATGATAATCGTAATTCGGGATTGGCAGAAATTCCCGTATAGTATTTTTCTGCGGATCGAGATTTTAATATGTAAAGGAAGTATGTCATAAAAAGATAAAGCCCCAAATAGATTGGGGCTTTAAGCTCCGCGAGCAAGACTCGAACTTGCAACCCTTCGGTTAACAGCCGAATGCTCCACCATTGAGCTATCGCGGAATTTTAATTTCTTTTCAA